>JANQMK010000100.1 GCA_028280085.1 Pseudomonadales bacterium | reverse complement strand
ACTTTACCAGTAACCACGCGGTTGCCAAATAACATAACGACCCAGTGAACGGGGCGAACAAATTCGTCAGTCGAGCTACCCCAGCGCATACGTTTTGGTATTGGTAAATCTGCCAGTGACTGATCAACAATAGTTGGCAGTAGGTCAACCGTACTTTTACCTTCCACGAGGGTTTTAAATGCCAAGCGCTCACCTTTTGGGGTACTCACTTGTTGCAAATCTGCTACCGTGACGCCATGTCGGCGCGCAAACCCTTCTGCTGATTTAGTTGGATTACCGTTACTATCGAAAGCGCTGGAGACGGGCGGTCCATGTTGTTCCACCTGATTATCCGGTTGTTTGCTTTGTAATGCTTTCACCAAGATTGCCAGCCGTCGTGGTGTGGCAAAGGAGCGGACTTCACTAAAATCTAATTTTTGGGTAGTTAGCCGCGCGATAATGCCCTGTCTGAATGCCTCTTCTAACGATTTTAAGGCTTTAGGCGGCAGTTCTTCGGTGCCGATTTCAACAAGAAAGTTATCTGTTGTCATGCCATGTTCCCCGCAGGCTGATTGTCGGCTAACTTGCTGTGAAGAGTCGCATTTGCTAACGGGAACCCAAGGGCTTCACGAGCTTCGTAATAGGCTTGGGCGACAGCTCGAGCCAGGCTTCTAACACGCAATATGTAGCGCTGGCGCTCGGTCACAGAAATGGCATGGCGAGCATCCAACAAATTAAACGTATGAGATGCTTTTAAAACCTGTTCGTAGGCGGCCAGTGGCAGGCCAGCAGTGATTAAGCGTTGGCTCTCAGCTTCATGTTTATTAAAGCAGGAAAACATAAACTCCGTGTCAACTTGCTCAAAATTATAATGCGACATTTCTACTTCATTTTGATGGAAAACATCGCCATAAGTTACTGCGCCTGCTGGGCCGTGGGTCCATACCAGATCGTAAATACTATCGACGCCTTGTAAGTACATGGCAATGCGTTCTAAGCCATAGGTGATTTCTCCAGTGACAGGAAAACACTCTAAACCGCCCACCTGTTGGAAATAAGTAAATTGCGTGACTTCCATGCCGTTTAGCCAAATCTCCCAGCCAAGTCCCCAAGCGCCCAAGGTGGGTGATTCCCAATTGTCTTCAACGAAACGAACATCGTGTATGCTGGTGTCAATACCCAATGCAGCAAGTGATTGGAGATATAAAGCTTGGATATTCAACGGTGACGGCTTTAGCACAACTTGAAACTGATAGTAATGCTGCAACCGATTAGGGTTCTCTCCGTAGCGTCCATCAGTGGGACGACGACAAGGCTGGACGTAGGCGGCATGCCAAATTTCTGGTCCAACGGCTCTAAGAAAGGTCGCTGGGTGAAAGGTGCCCGCACCGACCTCCATGTCGAGGGGCTGTAAAATTACACAGCCCTGATCAGACCAGAATTGCTGTAGTGCTAGAATAAGGCCCTGAAACGTGTTGATATCAGGTTTTGAATTATATTTCACCAACTATTATCCACTGTCATTCAATAAAGCCCTCAATTATACCGAAAGAACGGCCCGTTTAGTAACTGATCTGTTATTATCGGGGCAGATTGACGTCAAGAACCGCTGGCCTATAGCCACTGCTTAAGGTGATGTATGCTATTCGTCTTATATCTGTGTCATCGTATAGAAAAGGACTTGCATTGAAACAATTGATTCCGGTGTATTTTATACGCTTTCTTGCCCGTTTTCCGTTGTTTGTCATGCGCTGCGTAGGGCATTTGTTGGGCTGGGTCGTCTGGTTTTTGGGCTTAAAAGACGCTGATACCACGCGTAAAAATATTGCTTTGTGTTTCCCCGCCCTTTCTGCCAAAGAGAAGAAACAATTGGCTAAACGCAGTGTTTGCGAAAGTACTAAAACAATCTGCGAATTGGGCATCGCTTGGTGTTGGTCAGATGCCGACATCCAACGTGTTATTCACCGAATTGAAAACCTAGAACTACTTCACAATGCCTATGCACAAGGCAAAGGCGTCATAGTTTGCGCGCCACACCTCGGCAATTGGGAAATACTTGGATATTATTTAGGGCGCAATTTTCCAACTACGATTATGTATTTAGCGCCTGAAAATCCGCAGCTGCATGATCTGATGTGCCGTGGCAGGGGTAGAAACGATAGCGAGTTAGCCCAAGCCAATCGTCGAGGAGTGCTCACGGTGCTGAAAAATTTAAAACGCGGGTTAGTGGCAGGGATTTTGCCGGACCAGGTGCCAGAAAACGAAGAAAGCGGTGTTTATTCCCCTTTCTTTGGCCAGCCGACGTTTACCATGACGTTGATCCCCAGCCTTATACAAAAGACGGGTTGCGCTGTTGTGTTTGCCTATGCAAAGCGTGTTAAGGGCGGGTTTGATATCGTTTTTCGGGCGCCGGACGAGCAGCTTACGAGTACGGATATACAGACTGCTGTAAACGCATTAAACGAAAGCATTGAACGTTGTGTTGAAGACGTGGTTGTGCAATACCAGTGGGAGTATAAGCGTTTTAAGAAACGGCCTGACGGCAAGACCAAATTTTACGATCAACTTAGCTATTAAATGATTTTTTCAAACTCAGTCGTTACTAATTTTACTCGGCATATGATTACTTACGGGTGTGTTTTTGACTAAAATTATATACATATTATCCTTTTCTTATCCTCGCTATTGTAGGCTATGAGTTAGCGGCCGCATTTGCAATAGTTTCAAAAACAGCTAATTCTAGTCAGGTTTCTCAGCTTTTTTGGCAGATTTAGTCAGAGATAAAATCTATGCAAGCGATGTCCTCGGCATTAATCATGCGACATTTTTATCTCATTACAACCATTATTATCGTTTTGCAATTTGGTGTTATTTGCAGTCTTTTTCTGTTTGATGGTTTCAGTTCATTTTCTAATGACAGTGCCAACTATATTTTAATGGCGCGTAAATGGTCCCCTTGATTTGAACCCTCTTATGCTGAACTCCACACCTGGCCAACACAATACTATCTCCCCGGTTTTATTTGGCTGCTAGCGATAACAGGCGCTTCGGAGAACTTAGTACATGGCCATATGTTGACGATTGCCTTGCTCAGTTGTTGCTTTTTATTGCTAGCTTTCTTACTACAGCGCGAAATAGGCAGGCCGCTGACATTGTTGGTTGTTTGCTGTTTTGCTTTAATGCCAGGTGCTTGGTTGAATAGCGCAGATATCTTATCTGAGAACTTTTTTATAGTTATCTCTATAGCTAGCCTGCTAATAGCTACATCTATTTTTAACAACCCCGATGATATAAAGAATTATGTTTTATTAGCGCTTCTTTTTGTTATCACAGTAATGAGTAGAACTATCGGATTTGCTATATTGCCCGCGCTTGCTATTGCTTCGACTGGGCAATCATCGTTACAAAAACGCCATAAAATCCGATTGCTCATTGTCTTGGGTAGTGTCCTAATACTGTGGTTTGGCTGGAAAAAATTCATTTTATCCCTGGAGCTGAATCCTATATACAGCTTCTGATACCTATAATAAAAAACACCTTCGACAGTAATTCCAGCAATTGGGTAACCTTGTGGGAGGTGCTTAAACTTAATATGACAGCCTTGCCAATGGCTTGGAATCACTATCTAACATTGTCATCTGGTAATTTTTTAACGGGTGCTGTTTCCTTTATTTATTTGGTGCTTTGCTTGAGTGCAATGCTTGTTAGATGCCTAAGCAAAAGGTTGGATGCGCTCTATGTGCTTTTTTATTTGCTTATTTTATTCATATGGCCATTTACGATTAATGACAGATTTCTCCATCCTGTCGCCTTTCTTCTTATGGTACAACCGATTTTATACGTCATCACTCAATTCGGTGAAAGCAATGGTCAGCGCTACGGGATATTTGCCATCTTAACGATGTTAACGGCGACTGCAATCTGGGCCGATATCGACATTTGGCGCAAGCGAGAGGCTGCTGTTAGAGATATGCCTCAGATAGCCAACGCTTACCATTACTACCATCAGCCTGGAAAAGGGGTAACTCAGGTGAAGGGTTATAGTAGCCAACAAGTGATTATTAGAGAAAGTGCTAAACTTGTTGGCAAGGAAGAAATAGTTGCTACAGCGAAAGCACCTTTTTTTGCGTTGCTCTCTGATCGTCATGCGGTGAACGCGTATAGTCGACGAGGACTTGGTTATTTTGCTTGCGATCTCTACCAGAAAAACGCCACCTGGCTCTATCTGTCAGGTGTTACCACCTATTCAAGCCCTGAGGGGCTGGCACTGTTTGATAAAGTAAAGTTCTTGTCTGAACAACAGTTTTTCTTTCGAGATGATGACAAACAACTTGCAGGCATAATGTTGAAGTTGGATCGAACAAAACTGGCGAATGAAACGAGGAGATTCAAGCAGGAATGTCGAAAAGCGAGTTCCTAAAGTAGGATAACTAGGGCTTAATACTACACTGTTTGGCGTTTAAACTTAGGCAAACTATTTTTTTGCGATCAGATAAGCTTTATTACGCCACCCCCTGGTGATGTCGCCACAGTCCATGTCTTCTCGGTAAGAGATAACAGATAGCGGTGCAAATAAGGTTAATAATTCATTTCTCTTGAGCAAAAATGCGGGATTAGAGGGGCCGTTGCTTGAGTCATTGTCAACGGTAAAGGTTTCATAAAATAGCAGTCCATTAGGTTTTAATTGTTGCAATATCATTTTAGCCAACGGCCGGTATAGGTAATTGCTGACAATAATAATGTCGAATAAGTAACTGTCGAATAAGTTACTATCGACAGAAAAAGTTGATTCCAAATCGATACATCGAGTGTGGATAGTTACCTGCTTGTCTTGGGCGAACTGAGTGAGCTTTGCTAATCCAACCGAGGATATATCCCACGCATGGGTAACTAGACCCTGTTGTGCCAGTCGCAAAGCATTGGCGCCTAGACCACTGGCCAAATCTAATGCCAAGCCTGAACTGGGCAAGAGGTGTAAATTCTCTTGCAATACCATTGCCGGTTCGCCGGGTGAAGTAGCTTTAGCAAACCGTGCATCCCATTTACTTGCAGACATAATAGATTTTTATCGACGCCAGAAGGTTGGGGTAAAAAGAACCAGCAAGGTAAAAACCTCTAGCCTTCCTAATAGCATTGCAGCACATAGAATCCACTTAGCGGTATCACTAATGTTCTGGTAGTTGACGGCAACATCCCCTAAGCCTGGTCCAAGGTTGTTAATGCAGGCTCCCACGGCAGAAAAAGCGGTGAGGAAATCTAACTCCGTCGCCAAGAGGGCTAGCACTATAATAATATAAGCTGTTACATAGACCGCAAAGAATCCCCATACGGCTTCAATCACTCGGTCATCAACGGGTTTCTTGCCTAATTTTAGTGGGATAATTGCGTTAGGGTGAATTAGTCGCTTTATTTCTCTTAGACCCTGTTTGAAGATCAGTAATACCCTAATAACTTTAACACCACCGCCAGTCGAACCGGCGCAGCCACCAGTGAAGGCCATAAACATTAATAACCATGGCAGGAATGTCGGCCAGCTAGCAAACTCCGCTGTAGTAAAACCGGTAGTGGTGGCAATTGATACCACTTGAAAGACACCCTGTAACAGTGCTTCTTCCAATGAATACATTTGATTAAGATAAAGGTAGCCGCAGACTAAAAGCGTTCCACCCAATAGCAGTGAAAGATAGAATTTAAACTCAGGGTCGACAATATAGTGACGAATACTGCGAGAGCGCCAAGTAAAATAATGTAACGCGAAGTTAGCGCCGGATACCACCATAAAAAAAGTACACAACAAGGTAATGAGTGGACTATCAAAATAGGCGATACTGGCGTCGTGGGTGGAAAAACCGCCGATAGCGATAGTAGAAAAACTGTGACCGATTGCGTCAAACCATGTCATCCCTGCCAACCAGTAACTGATGGCACAAATCAACGTGAGTCCAGAATAAGTGAGAAATAGGGCCTTAGCTGTTTCAGTAATTCGGGGTGTCAGTTTTGAGTCTTTTACGGGACCAGGTGTTTCAGCGCGATAGAGTTGCATTCCGCCGATGCCCAACATGGGTAGGATAGCAACGGCAATGACAATAATACCGATACCACCAAACCATTGCAGTTGCTGTCGATAGTAAAGAATAGATTTTGGTAATGTATCTAGACCGGTTATGACAGTAGCACCTGTAGTTGTTAAGCCGGACAGTGATTCAAAAATAGCATCTGTAATCGATAATGATGACTGTGCTGATAAAATGAATGGCAGTGAACCGAAGCTACCTAGCACGGTCCAGAAAAGAGCTGTTATAAGAAAACCATCCCGTGTTCTCAGATCTCGCTTTTTCTTATGCACGGGGTACCAAAAAGCGGCACCGGTTAAAAAGGTAATGGCAAATGCAGCCAGGAAAGGTGTATGCGCATGATCGGCGTACCAAAACGAAACGGCGATAGGCGGTAACATCGTGATGCTAAATAGCATCAATAGGGTGCCTAAGATTCGAAATATAATAGCGTAGTGCATAATTCAGCTGTATTAAAAGAAAGTAAATCCGACTTGGAATAGTAACTCAATGTCTTTAGTCCGTTTTTTATCGACCAGAAAAAGAATGACATGATCGCTGGTTTGCACGACAACGTCGTCATGGGCGATAATGACTTCCGAGCCTCGGTCCGTTTCTCTTACAATAGCCCCAATGGTTGCACCTTCGGGTAAGTCAA
>JANQMK010000447.1 GCA_028280085.1 Pseudomonadales bacterium | reverse complement strand
CGGTAGCAGAGTATTATAAAATAAAAGTATCTGATTTACATTCTAAACGCAGAAGCCGCTCTGTTGCTCGCCCGCGCCAAGTTGCTATGGCGCTTGCCAAAGAGCTGACTAATCATAGTTTGCCGGAGATTGGTAATGCTTTTGGTGGTAGAGATCATACGACAGTATTGCATGCTTGCAGGAAGATAAAAGAATTAAGAGAAACTGATGCAGATATCCGTGAGGATTATAAAAATTTTCTGCGTTCGCTAACTAGTTAGCGGAAATTTTTCCGGTTATATTTCTTAAGGCTGCATGATTCACAGCCTTTGGCTTGGCTGGGTTTTAATATAGGGAATATGAAATGAAATTTTCGATATCGCGAGACGTACTATTGAAACCACTGCAGTTAGTTGCTGGTGTAGTAGAGAAAAGGCAAACGTTACCTATATTAGCGAATGTGCTTATTGTTATTGATGGCGATAACCTGTCTTTGACGGGCACTGACCTCGAGGTTGAAATTGTTGGCCGTGCTACGTTAGAAAACGGCCTTTCTGATAGTTTAGAAATTACTGTTCCCGCCAAAAAGTTACTCGATATTTGTAAATCCTTACCTGATGGCGTTGATATCAACTTCGCGGTCGATGATCAAAAGCTTGTTGTCAAAAGTGGACGTAGTAAGTTTACGCTGTCGACTCTCGCTGCCAGTGATTTTCCAAATGTAGAGGATGGAGATCAAGCGCTGAAGTTCAGACTTAAGCAGGGCGAGTTGCGCCGTTTAATTGATCGAACGGCTTTTGCTATGGCACAACAGGATGTTCGCTATTACTTAAATGGGATGTTATGGCAAGTTAGCGGCAATAAATTTACAGCTGTAGCAACTGATGGGCATAGATTGGCTAAATGTGAGTTATTAGGGGAGAGTGAGCTTGGTTCTTTGCATAGCGTTATTGTGCCAAGAAAAGGTGTTGTTGAGTTGTCTCGGCTTCTTAGCGAAAGTGAAGAAGATGTCGAGTTATCTATTGGTACTAATCATGTCAGAGTAGTTACTGATGGTTTTACCTTAACCTCTAAATTGGTTGATGGAAAGTTTCCGGACTATGAAAGAGTACTACCAAAAGGCGGCACCAAAGTTATCTACGGCGAGCGGGACGAACTTAGGCAGGCATTTAGTAGGACATCAATTTTGTCTAATGAAAAATACCGTGGAGTGCGTTTATTGTTATCTGATGGTGCAATGAAAATCGTCGCTAATAACCCTGAACAAGAAGAAGCAGAAGAGGTAGTAAACGTTGATTATCAGGGAGAAGACTTAGAAATAGGCTTTAACGTTAGCTATCTTGTTGATGTTTTGGGTGTTTTAAGTAGCGAAAATACAAAAATTACTCTATCTGATTCGAATAGCAGTGCTTTGTTAGAGGAAAGTGAAGGTGGGGACTCTATGTATGTCGTTATGCCAATGAGGCTATAAGGCATGTTAAGTAATTGATATAACTATTATATTTTGTTGTTTTCATGATTTGTTTCCGGATAGTACTTAACAGTTTTCAAGAAAAACTAATAGCTTTCTTAAATTATGCCCATTAAACGGTTAGAAATAACCGGCGTAAGAAATATTGTTTCCGCTAGGTTAGAGTTGAACCCAAGAATCAACATATTCTATGGCGAGAATGGTAGTGGAAAAACCAGTATTTTAGAGTCTGCCTATGTTGTTGGTTTAGGCCGCTCTTTTCGAAGTAGTAAGATTAAACCAATTATTAATAATCAACAGAGTGAGTGTACAGTTTTTGCTAACATCTCGGTTACCGAGGGAGCTGATGTTCCTATCGGAGTATGCAGAAAGATTGATGGTAGTCATGTAATTAAAGTAAATGGCAAATTAGCATCGACTGCTTCCGTACTAGCTAAAAAGTTGCCACTGCAAATAGTTAATTCAGATACTTTCCAATTGTTAGAAGGTAGTCCGAAACAGAGACGACAGTTCATTGATTGGGGTGTGTTCCACGTGGAACATTCCTTTTTGGATAAGTGGAAGGTTTATCAGAAATGTCTAAAAAATAGAAACATGCTGTTGCGTAGCGCAAATTTGGATTTTAGACAGCTGGAAATATGGACAAGTACACTTGTTGAAATGGCTTACAATATTGATGACTATCGAGCGTCCTATGTTGCAAAGCTAAATCCAGTTTTTACTAATGTACTTAATCGAATAAGTTCCCAATTGGGTCAAGTGAGTATTACTTACTATCGTGGTTGGGATGAGAGCCGCGATTTGCAGGAACTGCTGACTAAATCCCTGAAATCGGATAGGCAGCAGGGGTTCACCAGAGTGGGGCCCCATAGGGCAGATTTAATTATTAGGTTCGATAAACAATCAGCATCGGATATTTTGTCGCGGGGGCAGCAAAAGCTTGTAGTCTACGCGTTAAGAGTTGCTCAAGGTATGCTAATGACAGAATTATGCCAAAAAATATGCTGTTATCTTTTGGACGACTTGCCCGCTGAATTAGATGCTGGGCATCAGCGTATTTTATGTGACTTATTTGAAGGGATTGGTAGCCAGGTATTGGTTACCTGCGTAGATAGAAAGAGTTTGGCAAAAAGCTGGACTGATCATGGAGCTGTTAGCATGTTTCACGTGAAACATGGGAGAGTTAGCCCAGAAATAGTGGTAACTTCGGCTTAAGCTTAAAATGGAGCAAATATATATGAGCGAAGATAATTCCTATGATTCCTCAAGCATTAAAGTGCTTAAGGGTCTTGATGCTGTGCGTAAAAGGCCTGGTATGTATATCGGCGATACCGACGATGGTACCGGTCTGCATCACATGGTGTTTGAGCTGGTGGATAATTCAATTGATGAAGCTTTAGCTGGTTATTGCTCGGAAATCAATGTTGTCATTCATCCAGATGAATCTGTTACTGTCGCTGACAACGGCCGCGGTATTCCTACCGAGATCCATGAGGAAGGCGTATCGGCTGCTGAGGTTATTATGACTGTTCTCCATGCAGGCGGTAAATTTGATGATAATACCTATAAAGTTTCCGGTGGTTTGCATGGCGTAGGTGTATCAGTTGTTAACGCACTGTCAGAGGAGCTTAAATTAACGATACGTCGAGATGGAAAAGTTCATGAGCAGGTTTACCATCATGGGGAGCCACAATCACCATTAACAGTTGTTGGTGAAACGGAAGTTACCGGCACAACCTGCCACTTTAAGCCTTCAAAAGAAACCTTTAGCAATATTGAGTTTCATTTTGATCAACTTGCTAAGCGCTTGAGAGAATTATCATTTTTGAATTCTGGGGTGGGTATCAATCTGAAAGATGAGCGTAGTGGTAAACAGGAAACATACAAGTATGAAGGTGGGTTAAAGGCTTTTGTTGAATACCTTAATCAGAATAAAACGGCACTAAATAAGATATTCTATTTTTCGGCAGAGCGGGTGGAAGATGGAGTTGGTGTTGAAGTTGCCATGCAATGGAATGATTCTTTTCAAGAAAATATCTTCTGTTACACCAATAATATTCCCCAACGAGATGGCGGCACACACCTAGCTGGTTTTCGTGGCGCGCTGACCCGTACTTTAAATACTTATATCGATAAAGAAGGGTTAGCTAAAAAGGAGAAAGTAAGTACCACTGGAGATGATGCGCGAGAAGGTTTAACAGCCATTATTTCTGTAAAAGTGCCAGACCCTAAATTCTCGTCTCAAACTAAGGATAAGCTGGTATCCTCTGAGGTAAAATCAGCTGTTGAGCAAGAAATGTCCAGATTCTTTGGTGAATACCTTATTGAAAGCCCCCAAGAGGCTAAATCAGTTATTCAAAAGATGATCGAAGCAGCGAGAGCGAGAGAAGCCGCGCGTAAAGCGAGGGAAATGACTCGTCGAAAGGGTGCTCTAGATATTGCAGGTTTGCCAGGAAAATTGGCAGATTGCCAAGAAAAAGATCCGGCTCTTTCAGAAATATACCTGGTGGAGGGTGACTCTGCAGGTGGTTCAGCGAAGCAGGGGCGGAATAGAAAGAGTCAGGCCATACTGCCTTTAAAGGGTAAGATTTTAAATGTTGAAAAAGCGCGCTTTGATAAAATGTTATCCTCACAAGAAATAGGGACTTTGATTACAGCACTAGGAACTGGCATTGGTACAGATGAATTTAATTTAGAAAAGCTACGCTATCACAGTATTATCATCATGACCGACGCAGATGTTGATGGGTCACATATCCGAACACTATTGCTGACATTCTTTTTTCGACAAATGAAAGAACTAGTTGAATCGGGGCATATATACATCGCGCAACCACCACTTTATAAAGTCAGTAAAAGTAAGCAGCAACAGTATTTGAAAGACGATGACGCGCTAATGAATTTTTTTACTCAGATGGCGTTACAGGGCGCCAGTCTACATGTTAATGAGGATGCGCCGGGTATTAGTGGAGAAGCTTTAGAAACAATGGTTGTTGAATATCGCGCGGCGGTAGAGTTAATCGATAGATTATCTCGAGTTTATCCGGCTGAAGCACTCTATCAACTTATTTTTATGCCAAAGCTTGCTGTAGCTGAGCTTGCTAATCGAGACACAGTTCAGCGTTGGTGTGATGAATTACAGGGCTTAATAGAGGGAAGTGCGACTATTTCGCCTAGCCGTCGATACGCTATAACTGCTAGTAAGGATTTAGAACGCAATATTTACTACCCTGAAATAACCATAACTGCCCATGGCTTTCCTGTGAGTTATATCCTTAGCTCCGACTTTTTTGAGTCTGCCGAGTATAAGCAGTTAACTGCTTTAGGCGATAAGTTGCAAGGGCTGCTTGAAGACAGTGCTTATGTTAAACGTGGGGAGAAACGCAACGACATCGGTAGTTTCAATGAAGCGTTGGATTGGTTAATGGACGATGCCAAAAAGGGCTACAATATTCAGCGTTACAAAGGTCTGGGAGAAATGAACCCTGAACAATTATGGGAAACCACCATGGATCCTGAAACCCGTCGTATGTTGAAGGTGACGGTAGAAGACGCTATTGCCGCTGATCAAATTTTTACAACGTTGATGGGCGATCATGTTGAGCCAAGGCGGGAGTTTATTGAAGATAATGCGCTACGTGTAGCAAATCTAGATGTTTAATGTCTTTTTATCAAGTATAGCAGCAGGCCTTTGCCTTTGCAGAGTTAGCAAAGGGGGCGTGGTTCATAATACTACTAGTTCGTTAATACTATTGCCTTAACCACAACATTGACGATACTCCTTCGGATCGTGCGAGCAAAATATTTTAAGGCCAGGTAGGTTTTTTTGTTTTAGCTCGCTAATTCTCGCAAGATTTCTCTTGAAGGCCGGCAGGTCTTCTTGTAGAAATTGATTAAAAATGGCAATCTCTGGTGGTGTATTGCCTGATAGTTGTTTCCTGCTAACGTAGGCATCCCCCACAAATAGTAGCGATGAACCACCATTATCTACTGCTATGCCGGTATGCCCTTGGGTATGGCCGCGCATGGGTAGCAGCATAACTTCCGTTGGCAGACCGGCTAAATTCCTCAATGATTCGAAGCCATTCCATTGTTCGCCACCAGCATGGTATTCATAAGCTTGCCAGTTTGGGTTGTGACGCCAAATAGCAGGGGTATAGCGCTGTTTCTGGATAAAGGTTTGTGGATGCCTTGCTGTATTTAGTTCGGTATTAAGTAAGTGAACTTTTGCTTGTGGAAAATCAATAAGCCCGCCAGCATGATCAATGTCTAGATGGGTTACAATGATATCTGAAACATCTGATGGGGAATAACCAAGCGCCTGTATCTGGTGGTAGGCAGTCTGATTGATATCAAGTATTGGGCGCCCGATAACTTTCATAAACGCTGTTGGCAAACGTTTACCTCGCTGTTCTATATCTGTTCTGGCAAGCCCGGTGTCTAACAGAATAAGTTTCTGACGGGTTTCGATTAATACGCAATGACAAACTAGCCTTTTATCTAAGGAGCGATCTTCCGAGTTGGAATTAGCTATGTTGGTGTGAAAGGTCGTATTGTTTTGCTGGCTTCGCCAACTAACAGCTTGGCTTAGTTTATTGCTAAGTTCTCTAACCTGTTTGAAGAAATCACTAATAATAAGAGGACAGAGTGTGGCAGCGTTTAGATGGTGTATATTGATGATTTTATCTGACATCTTTGTGGTTAAAGTCCTTTTATATACGCTATTTTATTCCATAAGGTGATTAAATATTATTTTTTTATAAGTTTAATGTTGAGCTTTGATACATTAACCTATTTTCATTTGATCTACGTTAAACAATAAGGTGCGCATTATCAATTTATAGGTGTACAATTTAGAGAGGCGCTTTATTGTAGTTAACCACATCGTTGCAAGTTGCTAAAGCGCGAATACGAGAATTTAAAGTACAATACATTATTAAATAAATAGTTATTCAATTTATTTAATAATAAATTAATTGAAATTTAAGGGACTTTTGTTATGGAGACAACTAAAAAACAATACCATAGCCTAGCCGAATTTTATCCTTACTACCTTTCCCAACACCAAGATCCTATTTGCCGTTTGTTACATAGCGTAGGTAGTATTTTAGCTGTGGTTGTGGTCTGCGTTGCAGTGTTTACTGGACAGTGGGCGTGGTTGCTATTGGCCCCAGTAGTAGGTTATGGTTTTTCTTGGTTTGGGCATTTTATGTTTGAAAAGAATAAACCAGCTGCTTTTGATTATCCTTTTTATAGTTTCCTTTGTGACTGGCTGATGTTGAAGGACTCGATAGTAGGCTCAAAGAATCAAAGCACTACAACATCTTAATTAGTTTCTGGATTGTTGCCACCTGTATCATTTTCTTTTCTTGAGGTGGTGGCAACGTTCACTGTCCTATAACTACTTATCCTATAACGTCGTGTAGCTCTCGTGGTTTTGCCGATACTGCCATTGTAGTCACGGTTATTGAACAGCAGGTATTGGAGTTTCTCCACTGCTCATTTTAGCCACTTCATTTTCAATCCATGTTTTCGCCTCTTCGATAAATTGCTTTGACGTCTTGCCCTCAGGATAAACGGGCTCGGAAAACTTTACTTGTATCGTGCCGGGCAGTTTCAAAAACTTCCTAGCGGGCCAGCAATAACCGGCGTTGTGTGCTACCAATATGGTTGGCACATTGGCGGCAATGCTTAACGCGGTACCGCTTCGAGCGTAATTGCCAACTTTGCCTGGCTCAATGCGTGTACCCTCGGGGAAGACTAGTACAGAATAGCCGTCAGCTAATCTTTCTTGGCCTATATTCAGGACTTGCTTTAGAGCTTCCTTGGGAGAACTGCGATCTATTGCGATAGGGTTTAATGACTTTAATCCCGCGCCAAAAAAAGGAATGCGCAACAGTTCCTTTTTTAGTATCACAGTTAATGGATTAAAATGAGGCAACAGGTACATGGTTTCCCAGGGGCTCTGGTGCTTACTAATCACAACGCAAGGTGTGTCAGGGATATTTTCCAAACCCTCGGCGTATACCTTAACGCCGATACATACATTGAACCACCAAATAACAAATTTGTTCCATGTCGTTGTATAAGTATAGTGTTTTTCAACTGGTAGAAAATAGGATAAGCACTTACAAATGATACCCTGGAACATACCAGTACCACCATAGCCGATGTAGAATAGCAGTGAACGAACGGCAAGTAATAATTTTTTTACAATATCCATTATGTAACTCCCTGCAGAATTGCCTCTGCGGCTTGGCTGAGATCCTCGTGAATAGGTACGCTGGAAAATGACCCCAACCCTTGTTCTATGGTCCTCAAACCCTTGCCCGTTTTAACTAATATTGGCCGACATTGTTTAGTTGCAGCAGCTTGTAAATCTTTTAAGCTGTCTCCAATAAAATAAGCGCCTTGAGCGGATTGGCCAGAGGCTTGTTCAATTTGATCAACTAGGCCAGCAGCGGGTTTACGGCAGTTGCACTGGTCTGAAGGCAAGTGGGGACAGAAAAAAATACCGGCAATATGTCCGCCATGGCTGTTGACCAGTCCCAATAGTTTGTCATGCATTGCCGCAAGTGTATCAAGGGTAAAGTAGCCCCGACTTAGGCCAGATTGATTAGTAGCGATATAAACTGAAAAACCGGCTTTCGACAGTTTGGCGATGGCTTCAATACTGCCTGCTATGGGTACCCATTCTTCGGCAGACTTGATGTAATTATCGGAATCTTCATTGATTACACCGTCCCTATCTAATATAACAAGTTTAGAATCAGTCATATTAACGTACTATTTGGCTGGTGCAAGTAACGAGATATCAGCAACTTCAAGAAATAGGGTTCTCAGGTGGTTCAGTAGTATTAGCCGGTTGGTGCGTACCTGCTTGTCATCAACCATGACCATAACATTATCAAAGAAGTTATCTATTGGATCTTTGAGAGAGGCGAGTGCAGCTAAAGCCTGGGCATAATCGCCGGCACTAATTAAAGGTGTTGTTTCGCCGGCCTTTGTCGCCAGCATAGTAGCGAGATCCTTTTCATCGGTAGATTCAAATAGTGATGGATTCAGTTGTTCACCAGTGAGATCGATATTGTTTTTTGCGAGTATATTCGATACTCGTTTATTAGCCGTAGCCAGCGATTTAGCTTCTGCTAATTTTGAAAATTGCTGTACGGCATGAACACGGCGGTTAATATCATAGGGCTGAGTAAGTTGTTTAGCGGCGACTGCCATAAATATATCGGTTTGAACATCCTCGTCTTCATACCAGGCTCTAAATCGTTCAATCATATAAGAGAAGACACTATCGACTAAGTTATCAGTATTGATCAAGCTGCCATAATGGTCACTTGCAAGTGTCAGGCAATCATGCAAATCAAGTGTTAGCTGCTTTTCAACTATAATTCGTAATACACCCAACGAGGCGCGCCGCAAAGCGAAGGGATCTTTTGAACCAGAGGGTGGCTGTCCGATACCAAAAATACCAACTAATGTATCTATACGGTCGGCGAGAGCGAGGACTATACCTGTAGTTGTTGACGGTAGTTGGTCGCCAGCAAACCGCGGCATATACTGTTCCCGCAATGCTTTTGCAACATCTTCGTGTTCATTATCATTTAGCGCGTAATAATAGCCCATAATACCTTGCAGATCGGAAAACTCTAATACCATTTCCGTTGCTAAATCAGATTTAGATAATAACGCTGCTCTGTTAGCTAATGTCGCGTCGCTACCGATAACGGTGGCAATATGACTTGCCAATTTGGCGACCCGTAAGGTTTTATCGGCCACGCTACCCAACTGCGCTTGAAAGATAATGGTTTCTAGCTTGCTTCGACGATTTTCTAGCGACTGCTTTTTATCAGTGGCAAAAAAGAAAGCAGCATCTGATAAACGTGGCCTAATGACACGTTCATTGCCACTAATAACTTGGGATGGGTCTTTGCTTATGATGTTAGCGACGGTAATGAAATTTGGCAGTAACGCATCATTAGCGTCGACTACATGAAAATATTTTTGATGTTCTTTCATTGAAGAAATTAGTGCTTCAACCGGCACATCTAAAAACTGCTCATCAAATTTACCTGTCAATGCTACCGGCCATTCAACTAAGCTGGTGACCTCATCTAGCAACGCGTCGTCAATAACAGCTTTACCACCAATATTGCCAGCTTCAGCATTGACTTGATCTTTGATTAGAGATTTCCGTTCTTCAAAGTCAACAATCACTTTACCACTGTTGCGCAATAGTTGTTGATAATCATGTGGGGTGGGTATAACTAATTTTTCATCGCAATGAAAGCGGTGCCCGGCAGTTTCATTACCAGCA
>JANQMK010000090.1 GCA_028280085.1 Pseudomonadales bacterium | reverse complement strand
CCGGCTCACGCTTTACCATCAGCACAGTAGTTAGTGGCTGGCCGGGCTTTCTACCAGCATCAGCAAAATGTTCTTTTAAAAAGATTGTGCCCTTTTCGTAAGGACGAAAATCATACTCTTCTTCTGCTTCCTCGTCCTCTTCTTCCTCATCTTCATCGTCAGCAAGATAGTGGGTAATATACGAGAGATAATTATTCTCATAAATACTTGCGCCCTTATTCATATAAATAATGACATACTGCTTCCAATGTAAGCCTGAATACTCATAGCCGGTAACCTGGGCAAAGTTTTTGCGGTAATCTCCCACCATACTCGCGTACTTAGCCGGCATAGTAAAGCTATCTTCCGTCTTACTAGACACAAAAATAGGCACCAGCGACAATATCAGACCAGCTGCCAATAAAATACAATTCCGTTTGAACATAAATCAACTCCTTTGTAAGCTGATAGAACCCCTAATCTTGCCCTTACGAATGAGCTCTACAGTTATACTACCGCCTTTATTGAGATCAACTTCAACAGGGTCATACTTCGGCAGCCTTAGCACAACCTTACTGTTTTCAGTGGGGACATTATCTATTTTTATGTCATACTCTTTTACCTTTTTTTCAAATTCTAACGTGGCAAAGTGATTGCTAGGAATATTACCTATATAAGCCTTCATTTTCGGGTGAATCTTACAGCCCATTCTTACCAAGGTTTCGCTTTTCCAATCAATTGGTAACGTTGCTTTCGAACCCGATGGAATCAGACCAACATCGAAACTGACATTACTATCGAGGTCATTGACAAAAATATTATGATCATTGGCATCAGAGTTATTGAAGATGGCAGTGCTGTTCGGTGTGCCCACCACCACCTTCGCGGTAAACTTCTTATCAATCTGATCAATACTGGCGTCAATATTATTGACAGAACCATTGGCAGATTTTACATACAAGACACCACCCAACGGAGGTCTTTTTACAAAGGTAATTTTGCCTGAAATAGTATCTGCCATTGTTCCAGCAGACAGTGATAAAGCCAGCACTAAATAGAGAAAATCTTTAAAGCTGCTAGTACCCATTAGTTAACTCTCCCTTTTACTATAAACGGATACATAAATAAACCAGTATTCCGCAATCCCTAATCTACTCGACACTTTTTGTTAGCCGGTATGTCTTATTTTATCCGGCCCTTACTGCTACTTTACTGCTATCGATACAACGATTGCTCTTGCCCTACCACTTATCGTTACTCTTTATAGCCAGTCTATTATGAGTATAGCTAATCTTTACCGTTACTTTTTATCGCTACTCTTTGTTGTTACTCTTTGTTGTTACTCTTTGTTGCTACTGCTTATCGCTACTGTTACCTTCACTCTTCATAGCTATCCTGTAATGACTTTTATACTTGCTATTTTTACTTTGGCAACTCAGGTCGCTTTATATCAAGATGCTGGGTTAACGCACCAAGAAACGCTAGCAAGTCAAATATTTCATTCTCTGTCAAATTGAGTGGCTTTATATTCTTAGAGATACCTTTCTTAACATCTCCCCCACGATTATAAAAGCGGATAACTGACTCTAAGGATGGTTCAGAGCCATCATGCATATAAGGAGCTGTTAAGACTACATTACGCAATCCCGGCGTTTTAAATGCCCTGTTCAATTCTGGACTCTTCTGATGTTCATAACGGCCAATGTCTGTTGATTTTAGGCCAATATTATGAAAACTATTATCCGTAAAATTGGGGCCATCGTGACAGGCAATACAATTGGCTTTACCTTCAAATAACTTCATGCCTCGAACGGCTGCTGGAATCATTGCCGCCTTATCGCCAGCCATATAGCGATCAAAGGGAGTATCATCAACAATTATTGTCCGCTCAAACGCAGCGATAGCTCTGCCAATGCCAGCTTTGGTGATCGGCTCATCGTAGACTGCTTTAAACTGATCAACATAATATTTTATGCCATTTAGTCGCTCTATTAACTTATCTAAAGGCATATTCATCTCGACGCCGGCTTCTATCGGTCCTAACGCTTGCTCTTCAAGCGTAGCTTTACGTCCGTCCCACATAAACGTTACATTCCATGCCAAATTATAGAGATGGGGGGTATTGCGCCCTAATTGATTCTTTTCCGCACCCAAACCTAACGCCATACCATCACCAAAACCTAAATCCGGATTGTGGCAGGTCGCACAAGATTGCGAACCATTATTTGATAGCCTAGTATCAAAGTAAAGGGTTCTACCTAACTCAATCTCTTCGGGAGAATTAGGCTCATCATCAGGGTACTCAATGTCATCTCGATCGGGCGTGCCCAGCGGCTCAGAGGAAAACGCAGTTAAATGCAGAGTAGATAGAGCTAAAACAACAAAAAAACGAATAGATTTTAATAACATAGTGCTAGGTCCAGTACGAAATTAGGGCTAAACTTGGTAGATCAAAACAACCTTATTTTTTACGTCATCCATCCACTAAAGCAATAAACAATCAGGCTCAATATTACTGCTTTTCATGCTAAATCAATTAAGTAATAGGTTAAAATGGCAGATTGTGCAATACACCTAACTTGCACTAGGTTATTTGTTGAGGGCTCGATGAGGCGCTTAGCTCTATGGGCTAACCATCGCTCTATAAACTAGCCATTGAAAAAACGGATTACTACTAACAGAGCTCTAAAAAACACCATAATCTTTCTTTTTATAAAGATACTAAGAATATTTTCCTATTAACTAAAGTAGGTGTTAATTTGAAATTAATATAAACCAATATCACAGCCCATGAAATCAAGTTTAATTTAGTTGATATAACCAGGGAACCTCTGAATATTAGTCACCAGTCCAGTGCTGTTAAATGATTGATAAAAGACTTTTCAAAGCTTATCTAACAATTACTATTAAGCGATATGGTATAGACATTAAGTCATACCCAATTCAGGGCAGCTCTCAATCAATTTACTTAATGATATACACGGCCAACTAATATTAAAGAAGCCATTTTACCTGTTTGTGGGTGTATCGGTTCCTGACACTGTACAACTTGATAGTTATACTGACGAAACAAATTAAGCCAAGAACTCAAGGTCCGAAAATACCATGGCGCAGGATCGCTAAACTCGCTACTAAACCCTTCCCAAGAACCCGCCAGCCAGCGGTCAACATAAGGTTCGGTGTTACAATTGCTAGCAGGATGTAGTGTTTGTATAACAAAGTAACCACCATCATTTAACAGATCTGGCACCACATGAAACACATGCTCTACCGACTCTTTGCCTAATAACGAGAAATTGCAAACAGCAATATCAAACTTTTTCTTAATCGTAAGAGAAGACATATCTTCATACGCCATCACTTGGTATTGACCAGCACCCGACGCTTTTGCTCTCTCGACTAACTCCGGGACAACATCCACACCGTATGTTGTCCGCCCCAACGATACCAGCTGTCGACTCAACCAGCCTTCACCACAACCAATATCGAGCACCGAATTACCAGAGAGGGACCCTATTAAATCAATAATCGCTTGATCCGTTACTAGCCTGCGGCTTTCAATTTGCTGATCACGAATTGCAACTATCCATGGTTCTGCATTTTTTCCCCATGAATCAATAATCGCTTTATCATTAAGTTCATTCATATCTGTTTTCTATCTTCATATCTATCTTCTAGATTAAACCATAAGGTAAATAAAAGAACACAAGCCTATTCACAATATCGTTGTTACCTGCTAATTACAAAAACTCCAGTTGCAAAAGATTTAATAGCAAAAAATTGCGTCACGACCGCGACAAGGTTAATTTTTATACACATCAATATCAGACAGCAGTTTGTCGACTTCGGTTTATCGGCTTTGATAAGCGCATTCTATCCCTTCAACTAAAACTGCCACGCTCGGCGTTAGCCACTTGATGAGTTCGACATGATATATATCAAATTCCTCTGATTAACGCCCCTGTAGAATAGCACCATCTTTCAAAATCACGAGGGGATATTTATGCACGCAAAAAAACTACTATTAGTTAGTGCTGGCGTTATCTTACTTACCACAAGTACCACCGCCGCTGCACACCAACCCGGCGACATCATATTAAGAATTGGCTCAGCGACAGTGTCACCTAATGAAAACTCCGATGAAATTGATGTTGCCGGCTTGACAACGTTACAGGGCGCAGGCATAGCAAGTGATACCCAGTTGGGCTTTACAGCGGCATATATGGTGACATCCCATGTTAGTGTAGCATTATTGGCAGCAACGCCCTTTAACCATGATATTAGTGTCACTGGCACGGATATTAATGCAGGCGAAGCAAGCCATCTACCACCAACGTTAACACTGCAGTTTTACATGGCCGACCCCGGCGATTTATTCCAACCCTATATCGGTTTCGGTATCAATTACACAACGTTTTTCGATGAAAACGTTGCGAGCGACCTAAATAGTGCTCTTGATGGTATTGTTGGTCTCCCAGCCGGGACTGTAGATGCTGATCTTGAACTCGAAGACTCTACCGGTGGCGCAATTCAATTAGGCTTCGATTGGCAAGTCGCAGATAATTGGCTAGTTAGCGGGTCAATTTATCACATTAATATCGATACTAAAGCAACGATCAAAACAGCCGTGGCAGATGTCGATTTTGACGTAGAGATTGACCCAACCGTTTACATGCTGGGTTTTGCCTATAAACTTTAGTAAGCTACTCTACGATTTACTAGTGAAACCATTTAATGGTACTTATTGGTATTATGATACTTATTGATATTGGCACTGCTGCAATTGACAATTGCTGTTACAATTAGAGGCACTAGAAATTAAGAGTACTAGAGGATACTAGCTTTTAACTGTTGTTTCCTATTTGTGCCAATATCATTCCAATGCTTGTCACACAAGGCACCTTCAAATGAATAAAGATAGTAGCACAGCGGCAAGGTCTCGTTAGGATAATTAGCTTTAATAAGGCGATGCGCCTGGACAGGACCTAGCTTTCTCAATTCATCCTCTGAAAATATACCTATCTCGTTTAAACGGCCAGCTATTTTACTGCCAATATTCTTCAATTCAGTTAATGTTCTATTTTGCTTCATGCATTTGTTTCATACTCTATTTCATTTGAAAACGTTTCTATTTTATGTCGCATTTTATTTCACAATGCCAAAGCGGTTGTTCCACTTAGTTCAAAAGCTAACACTTAGTCCAAAAGCTAAAAAGGCGCAAAAGGTATAGGTTTAAACGGTTAACTTTGCTGGCCAATCATGCGACGTAGTGTTTGATCTTTATCAGCAATATGGTGTTTAAGCGCTCCGGCAACATGCAAAATAATTGCAACAATCATAATATCGCCTAACAAAACATGTATTTCATGCGCGATACCGGCAATATCCTTGTTGTAAGGAACAATTTTTTCTGCATTAGCTGGGTCGACATTCATCGGTACCAGTTCTAAGCCAAATAGTGGAATTCCATAGCCTCCGGCCCCCGACATAATCATACCGGACAAAGGAAAAGCAACCGTACCAATAATCAATACCCAATGAACAAGCTTTGCCAAACTGTGTTCCCACACTTCATATTCACGCAATGGCTCAGGCCAACCGTTAATCAAACGCCAAACGATTCGGACAAGGACAACACTAAATATCAATACACCAACAGATTTATGAATAGGATAAAGCGAAAAGGCTTCATTCTCTTCCATATAGATACCTACCGCGATGAGGCCGATAATTGTCAATGCTACCAGCCAATGCAGCGCTATTGTTAGCGTTGATAGCTTTTCTTGTGTATCTTTCATATTGGCTCCCGTTCTGATTGAGTTACAGAGTAGTATTATCTCAGTCGCCAATGACAAAACCAATAATCAATGAC
>JANQMK010000044.1 GCA_028280085.1 Pseudomonadales bacterium | reverse complement strand
TTATTGGGGATAACAAGGCAGCCTTCTAAGAGGGCTGTCCTTAGCCCCCTTTTAGGGGGCATTAGCAAAACCACCTTCTAAGAAGGTGGATACTTTTTTTTTCTTGGCATTTTTTCTAGACAAAGTCAGGATAACGGTCTTACATATTAAGTATGTCTGATGTTTAGAGTGCTGTAAGCGTCAAGTAGTGCTTCGGTTTTAAATGAGCGGCGTTATACTCTGAGAAAGTAGGCAGTATGGAAGTCGTAATTCCAGGGAGGACATATACCGCTTGGCTGAGGCAGCAATGAAGTAGAGCAGTCGGCGGTATATGGATTTTCTTTCCATCAACTAGTTCTCCCAGCCTTTTATTTGTCACCTTTATTTCTTTCTTCTCTACATTAAAGTATCTCCTCAGTTATTTATCGCCTATTCAAAAGGTTATTCAATAGTATTCAAGTACCATTGTCATTTTCTAAATTTTTTAAGGAACACTTACCTAATTCAGAAGTTGTTGAATTCACGAAATGATTAGATGGTAGAGTTATAAAAAAAGCCGGCTAGCTTCCGGCTTTCTTAGTGACAATAACAAGACAGTTTTCTAGGGCAATTCAAATGTTACTTAAGCTCAAATTGTTACTTAAGCGTTTTGCTGATGAGAGCTGAGATGGCTTTGTAGTTGCTCGATGGGTTTTATGCCTTGGCTGGCATGAAAAGCTTCATCAATTAGTAGCTCGCTATCGCGACTAAAATGGCGGTCTATTTTTTGCCGTGCTAAATACAAATCCGCGACGTTACCTGTTAACATCAATTCAAATAGGGATAGTTTGAGGTGGTTCGATATCATTGTGCTTTCCAGCCATTCGCGCTTGGTCATACCGGAATCTTCAGGGATACTCCTGTCTATTGCCACGACGTAAGAAATCCGTTCTAGAGTGTCGCGCGGTATATTACGGCCTTTACCATTTTTCCAGTTTGCATAGGTTGATGTAGCGGTCAGACCTAAAAATATCATTGACTGTTCGCGACTAAGTTTCCATTCCGCGGTTATATTAAAAAACGCTTTAAGAGCCATTTCGGCTATGCCAGTACGTGCTTTAGCATCTAATCTTTCCATTGTTTGACCCCAATGAGTATTGTTCGCTATTAGCGTAGTACAAAGATGGACAAATGCGAAATATTTTTTTAATTTTTTATAGTGTGCTTAATTATCGAATAGTACTACACCAAATAATCGAACGATTTATATCCTTTTGACTAAAGACCTTTAACGCTATTTTTCCTTAGTACATCGTTTTTAGCAAATATGCCTTTGGCTAATGCGATAATGTTATCATATCAGTACTTAAGACTAACCCTTTTTGTAACTATTTATCAATAGGTTCATGCCATTAAGGACTTATCTTGAAGTAATTTAAGCGGATGACGGTTTTCACCTATGGTGTGAAAGCTTGCACCGATATAGCGCATTCAATCGTGCTCATCGCCAGTGAAAGTGCAGCCAGTAGTACAGGTTTCTCTTATTGTAATTTTACTCAAAAGTGGCAACGTTGGTTTTAAACGGTACCATATCCAACGTGCGATATTTTCACTAGTGGGGTTGTCCAGTCCTTCAATCTCGTTGAGATAATTGTGATCGAGTTGTTGTATGACGGGCTTGGCTTTATCCTTGATTTCGGCAAAGTCAGTGACCCATCCGCTGTGTTCGTCTACAGCCCCTGATACTGTGACTGCCACACGATAAGAGTGGCCATGTAGTCTTCCACATTTGTGGCCATCTGGGACATTTGGCAGCCTGTGAGCTGCTTCGAATGTAAACTCTTTAAATATTTCCACTGTGATAATCTTTCTGTCTGTTTTCTATTCTATATCTTCTATTTAATACACTGCCACTATCGTAACACGCTATTGAAACTGGGTTAAATATACCTCAGCAAGATGATTTTACTATGCATCTTTCATCTTAAAGTTTAGGAATGCCATTATCCTAATTATATCATTTGAGTCACTTTAATCTGTATTTGGCGGTGCATTGTTTACTGAGTTAATTGCCTGGGGAGGATAAGTGGTGAAGGTCTCACGCATAGCGGTTAATTATTCTATCGATTATTCGATTATCTTATCATGCTTTAGTGAAATATGAGTTGGTTAGCGAGTGCTTTGGTTGATAGAGTTTTTTCTAATCTGCATAGTTGCCAATATAGAATTTCACAAAACACTATATCAAGCCAGCGCCAGTTCTTTTGCCGTCTACCCGTAAATATTATCTGACATCTCTCCATAAGTGCCTGCAGAACTGAAAAAAGCAATTTCTAAATGCCGCTTTCATCACTAAGTGATCTAAAGAAAATACCTCTGCAGCCGATATGGAACAAGATAGCGAATTAATAGTACTCTGAGGTCTTAGGGATTGAGAGGGGTGATATGATAAATTTCTCGACGCAAACTAACTACAACGTTTCCTATAACAGTTCATTTTCTTTTTACGCAGATCACGCTGGTGGTTTGAACTTTTCTTCAACCGTAGAAGAAACGGTAAATTATCAAGCTAATAACACGAACAATACGACAAGTTTGCAAGTTGAAAATCGTCGCGGCCGAAACCTTAGCTCAAACGTGGGCCAACAATTCAGCCACCTTAACCATCGTGACGGGATGAAACATGCGATGCAAATGGTAGAAAGGGCCTTACATCGTAGTCATGAGGCGTTAACATCAAGTTTTAATATGGCTTTTCAAGAATTACAAAATAGTGCAGTTAGTCAGTACGCTGCTATCGCCAATGAACAGCCTGATGCGCAAGACGTTGCTGATAATGTTTTGGCAGCGATTACGGCGAAATTGGATGAAGTTGAAGCGAGTGGAGGTACAACTGAGGATATCGAGTACTATCTAACTGAGGGTTTGAAGGGGTTTGAACAAGGTGTTGCTGATGCCAAAGAACAGCTAGCTGCGAGTGGTAATCTTGATGAAGAAGCACTTGAAGACATTAACAAAACTCATGACTTGGTATTGTCCGGTATTAAAGATTTACGTGAAGCACGTGTGGGCTCTTCGGTTGAAGAACCTAATGTTGGCGCCATTATCGCCGGTTCTGTACAGGAAGCACTAGAAGAAGCCGAAACTGAGCCAGAGCCGGTAATAAAGGCGCTGAGTGAACCTGAAGAAGTAGCCCCGCAAGCGCCGGCGGCACCGGTAACAAATAAAGTTGTCGAACCAGTAGTAGAGGAAGAAACTACCGTGGCGGCAACGGAAAAAGAGACTGCCGATACGCCTGAACCTGCTGCATCGCAAGTCAACGAACCTACTACCACGGCAGTGCCTGTTAGTAATACAGCAGTAATACAATCGACCGTATCGCTAGAAGAAAGTATCATTGATCAACTGAGTAGCCCATTTAATAACTATGGGCCATCGCCACTCTCTAGTGGTAATTACGGTTATGGTTCTTTAGAAGAATATAGCTTTCAGATAAAAACCCGAGATGGCGATACTGTTACCATTAATTTTGCTGATACGCTCGCGATGGCTGAACAAAACCAACAAATGTACGCACTTGGTGCTGACGGATTCTTTGAACAGAACGAATCAGCGACGGCTTTTTACCAAAATACCGATTTTTCATTTAGCGTAGACGGTAACTTGGATGATGATGAAACGACTGCGATTAAAGACTTGTTAATGCAAGTGAAAGATCTCGCAGCAGAGTTTTTCCAGGGAGATCCACAAAAGGCATTCGAAAAAGCAATGAGTATGGGATATGACGCGAAAGAAATCGCAGAATATTCTTTGAATATGACCAAAGTTGAAGTGATGCAAGTGAATAACAGTTATGCGCAGATTGCTCAACTAGACCCCACAACGGGCGAAGCCTCACCGGTTCTAGCTAATCAGGCCAATCCATTCCTAGCATTAGGCGATTATGTTAAAGAGCTTGTCATGGCGGCGGAGAAAGCAGCTACCTTTGAAGCCAGCCCAGATTTGCTAACTGATACCATGCGTAGTGTTGAACGCTTTAGCTCAATGCAACTAGTTCGCAATGGCGAGCATTCTGTTGCGGGATTCACTAGGTTTAACAGTGAATTGCTTGGTGCGTTAGCGGGTTAATCTCGTCTTTAGATGTTGGTGGCACAACTTATACTTTTTGTTGACATTAATTAGGGCTACAATACGCGCTTATCGTTGCAGATATTGCCGAAAAAGTGTTTATTATGTTGCTCTTATATACGACGTTGGGTTGCCATCTGTGTGATGAGGCCAAGGAGCTATTGTGGCCGCTGTTGCAAAAGTACAACCTAGTTTTGCATGAGGTGGATGTCGTTGACGATGAGGTGTTGTTGACGACTTATGGTACTCGTATTCCGGTTGTTAAATTGAAGAATCAAACCAGTGAGTTAGGCTGGCCATTTGATGCTGAATCGGTTGAACGGTATTTAGAAAAATACTTAGCGCTAGTGAAGTAATCGTGCTCAGATATTTATTGGTCAGCAATTGATTGATGGGCTTCGTTGGCCCATGCGGTGGCACCAATATAAGCGCTTTCCATATCTTCAGCAGAAACTCCCTTGAGATGTAGCCAATCCCAATCAATGTTATCCCAGTTTGCATGTTCGAATTGAATGACCGCTTCAAGCACTTTACCTAATTCCCCTTTATGTTCAAGTAGGGCGTCACTGATTGTTGGCACTAGATTTAAGTTAGGAATAAGTTTGTTTAATGATTGGTCGATAAATGCATCTAACGTCGAAAGTAACCCGACAGTATAGTGATGATGAGGTTCACTCACGTCTGTTAACTGCATACCTATATTCTCACACATTTTTGCGCGCACCATAGTATTCACAAACAGTTCACTGGGTTTATCATCTAGTTTGCTTAGAGATAATAAGGTGACCCAGCTTTTTAATTGATCTAAACCTAACAGAGTGATTGCTCTTTGGATAGAGTCAACCTCTCGGCTTGGGCCAAAAGCTGCCGAGTTGATGAGGCGCAGGAGTTTATAGCTGAGAACAGGATCTTTTGAAATTAAGCAAT
>JANQMK010000040.1 GCA_028280085.1 Pseudomonadales bacterium | reverse complement strand
GCTCTCATTTATCTTGAAAATCAACTGCCGGATATTATTTTTTTAGATCATGTTATGCCGGGTATGGATGGTTTTGCTGCGCTCAAGGCTATAAAGAGTAGTACTCGCACCAATGATATTCCCGTCGTTATGTATACTTCACGTAAAGAACCACAATATGCGGAACAGGCCAAGCAACTTGGCGCGGTGGATGTCATTAACAAACAAGTAACCGGCGGCATTTTGTCACGGGTATTGGATTATGTGTGGGAGGGGGGACAACCCGCTAATGACGGAACGATGCAAGAGGGTGAAGATGAAGTAAATAACTCTCTCACTGAGGTTGTCGAAGAAGTCAATCGGAGCCCAGTAGTAACGGAAGCTGAAAAGCAAGAGCAACAAGAGCAGCTGGGTATTAAGTCGAGTATGAAGGCCCATCCGATTGATCATTTATTGAAGCATTACCTAGAGTTACAAAGCCAAGCGATAAGAAAAGATAATGAAGAAATGTTGCGGCGTTTCGCCTCTCAACGAGAAATCGACCTGCCAGCGGCACCACCCACCGTTTCGCATCTGCCTGCATTTATCTTGGGGTTAATGTTAATGATTAGTATAGGTGTGAGTGTGGGGCTGTACCGGCAAATGGAACGACAAGAACGTGATGTTGCGCGCTTGTTCCAAAAAATCGAACGTGAAAATCGTGAGGCAATACAACAGTCTACGAATACGATTGAAATGGTTGAGGCGCGTTATCGCAGTACAATGAAGCAGCAAGCGGATTTGATAACGGGTAAACTGGATCGGTTGTCTAGTCAGGTCAACGATGGCGAACGTGATATTGCCGATAATGATTTTTTTCCGCCCGATCTGGTAGAAGATGATTTGATACAAGATATTGAAGAAGACGTTGAAGAAGATATCGCAGAAGAAAGTATTGAAAATGAAGTCGGTTATGAAGAGACAGCTTCTTATGAAGAGTCTGGTTTGGTAGAACAATTTGATCGACCTCCAGAGCTGGACGGCTTGGAAGAAATTGATATTTATGAAGCTGAGTTCGATTAGCTATGGCTCTTCTGCTTGTGAAGTAATGTTCTTCGTCTAAATACAGTTTGGCTATGGATAGCAATGCAAGAAAAGCCCAATGTCTTTGAGCACCATCCCAAAAAAGTAATCTTTCTTTTAATCGTAACTATATACATTTTTCTCGATTGTTTATTGGGTAAGTTATTTATTCCTCATAATCCAAATAGTTTTAGAAAACAGCACGTGTACTACCACCACACCCTGCGTAAGCAACAGGCTGAGTTGAGCAAATGGGGTGAAAAAACCTATACGGTATATACTAATTCATTGGGGTTTAGAGATAGCGGCAATAGGGAAGTCGCTAAGCAGAGTAGTCAGTATAGAATTCTAGCTATTGGCGATTCCTACACAGAGGGTATAGGTGTTAACTTCGATGATACTTTTATCGGTAGATTACAACAGCTACTAACCGATGATGAGATTTTAAATGCTGGTGTTGTCAGCTATAGCCCGAAACTTTACTATTTGAAAACAAAATACTTGTTAGAAGTTGAAGGTCTTGAATTCAATGAGATTGCCGTATTTATTGATATTTCAGATATTCAGGATGAAATACTTTATCAACAGTTCGTTAGTCATCAGCTACCCTCAATGATCGATGTTGAAGAAATCGATCATGTCTTGCAGCAATCTTCACTCACATATCATGTTGGTTCTAGGTTATACCGTGCGTTATCAACACCGAAGCACGGCTATGCTTTGCCGGGAGCCGTTACCATTTTTTCTGGTGACATGTTACCTGATCCTCAATTTGTTAAGCAACGTTCCATGTGGACTGTTGATAAAAAAGTTTATCAAGAATGGGGACAGAAAGGGCTTTTTTTAGCAATGGACAACATGGAAAAACTGATTACTTTGGCTAATCAGAGAGAGATCGCCGTGACGATAATTGTTTACCCATCTTTCAAACAGATTGAATACAAGGACCTCAATAGTGTGCAAGTCGCCGCCTGGCGGGATTTCTCTCACCGTCACGGGGCTGGATTTATCGATCTATTTCCCTTATTTATCGATGCAACGTCATCGGCAAAGGATATATATAAGAAGTATTTTATTGCTGGTGACAGCCATTGGAACGAAGCAGGCCACAAGCTGGTAGCTGACTACCTATACTCTTTGGGATGTTTTGGTAGTAGCGCTAATAAGGAAGAAAACTGTGGCATTGTCGTTCGCAATCAAAACGAATAGGCTTATTTAATAAAATAGCTGGAGATTTGCTATCTAAGCCTATGGGATTTGGAGTGAGGATAAGTATATCAATCCTTCTCGATGCAACCGATTGGCAATATCTTTGTAAATGATATCTTTCCATATAGGAATGTCTGCGTTCATTAAAAATACCATACTGATACCTGTCGCAGGGTCGTAGAACATACCCGTGCTTGCCCCGACTACTGATCCCCTGTGCCCTCGCATAATAACTTTGTCGGTATCGTAGGTTCGCCAAAACATATGAGTCGAAAGCGCTGATAAATGTAGTTCCTGTACAGTAGAGGGCAAGAGTATTTGGGTACCATCGAGCGTACCTCCATTAAGGATCATTTTTAAGTATTTGGCGACATCAATGACATTGGCTTTAAGCCCTCCAGATGGATAGCCAACGATATCAATATGATTGGTATATTCATAATAACCTTCTACACACGGTATATTGCTATTGATAGGAACACAATTGTCACCAAGGGGAAAGTCAGTGTAACCCACGGCGAGTACTCCATTCGGGTAATCTTCGCTTTGCCACCGCATGGAGTCTAGGTTGAGCGGCATAATAATGTGATCTGTCACGTATTGATTTAGCGGCGTTCCTACTTGATACTCAAAAGCCAAGCCAGCTAGTCCAACCGCGGTGTTACTGTACTTGAGTGATGTTCCCGGTGGCGATGGAGAAAAGTTATTTTCAGCGTTATATAGCACGTGAGGGTTATTGGGATCGGTTGTTGGCGTAAAATAGCTTTCAACTTGGCCCAAAAAGTCCTTTGGTGCCTCCGGTGGACAGAATACAAATTCTACCCCCATCATGTTTATTTGGAAAAATTCACCATTTAACAAGATTGCGCACCAAAATGTTATCGGACTGTCAATCAAGCTAGACCGGTGTGCGCCGATTTGGCGTAGCGTAATTGTCTCGTTTTCTTGCAAAGGATTATCGATGGAAAAAGGTAAGTTCATGTCGTTAATATTAATGTCGAGGGAAAACTCATTGGGCGTTCCGAGGGCTTTTTCCCAAGCATGTAAATACGCAACTCCGGTAATGGTTTTAGTTACGGAAGCAAGCGCAAAAGGCGTATCTAGTGTTACCGGCAATTCGGGATGATTCTGACTTGGTAAGCGACGAAAACCAAATGCGCCGCTCCAGATTTCTTCTTCCCCTACCATGAGTACGGCAGCAAGACCGGGTATATTAGTATCATCTAACAGCTGAATAAAGAACTCGTCTAGGGAAAGTTCGGGCTCGTCAACAGCTAAGTAAACAGATTTCTCTGCTTCAATATCGGGAAATCCGGGTAATGACACGGAGACGTGTAGTGTGAAAGTTGTGTCCATAGGGCGGGTAACCTGTACACTGCCGCTTGGGTCCACTTCTCCGATATCTTTACCCCTATCGGATAACAACATAATGCTGGTGAAGCCCTCTACTATGTTAGTTACTTCCCAGGTAATAGTGGCGGTACGGGGAGACTCGGGTGAATCGTTTACTGGGGTGATAGTCAGGTTAATTTGTGGGCCTTCATCAATCACTGAACAGGTTACAGTAAAGATAAAGGTAACGATAATGGCTAAATACTTAACGACTACGGTTTCGTAGTGTTTACTTATCATTATTATTATTATCCTTTCGACAGTTCACTGTAGCTAGATTTGGCCACTCAACCTCATAGCAGCTAAAGTCCACTGGCTGTCTGTTTTATGATATTTTAGTATAAATAATATACACCAATTGTTTGGTTTAATAAAGTGATTTATACTCAATTTCACTTAGAAGCCTGATGAAATGTACGTAATTTCTGCTGCCAGTTGGTTGGTATTAAGAGATGATATTTTTTAATTTAGTGCTTTAAGATATTGATAATAAATGATAACTACGGTGTAGATCGTTTAAGCGATGGAAACAATGCTGCCAGTACAAGAATTTTTACACTGTGCAACCCCTTCTAGTTGGATTGATAAAGCACTGCAAAATCAAGATATTCTGTTAATTGATCACGCTCATTGTGAAAAGAAGGCGGCTGCCACCGCACTTAACTTAATGTATCGCTATGTTGATAACGTAGAGTTATTGCATAAAATGTCGCGACTTGCGCGTGAAGAATTGCGTCATTTTGAACAAGTGCTGGCTATAATGGAAATGCGGTCCATTACCTATCGACATCTTACGGCGTCACGTTATGCAGCAGGTTTGCGTAAAATAGCTAAAGACCATGAGCCTCAGAAATTAGTTGATGTATTGATTATTGGCGCCATTATAGAAGCCCGTTCTTGTGAACGGTTTATGCAGTTAGCGCCTCACTTGGATGAAGAGTTGGGTCTATTTTATCGCTCATTGCTGAAATCTGAATCACGTCACTATAGCGACTATTTAAAGCTGGCAAAAGACTCAGCAGGTGGCGAGTCTATTGAAGAGCGTGTGAGAGCGTTTCTCGAATTAGAAAGAGAACTGATAGAAACACCTGATCAGGAGTTTCGTTTTCACAGTGGAAGTTAGTGTACGTATTTTTTAAAGCTTGCTGATTTAGAACGACAATAATTGAATCAATGGTTGAGCGTTCCTATTTAGCGAAAGTGTCTTTAATCTCAAACTTGCTCAGCTGGTAATGCTCATCGTCCATTTTAAGGAACCAGCCGAACTTGTCCCAGTCGCCTAATACAATTCTCTTTTGTTCACCGGTATCCATGGTATGTATTTTGGGTCGGTGAGTATGTCCATGAATAAGGATCTCACAAGTATGCTGATGAAATAACTGTTCCACCGCCGCCGGAGTGACATCAGTAATAGCATCTGGTTTATTGGTATATGCCTCTTTACTTTGTTGCCGTAACTGTTGTGCTATGGCCAGTCGTTCGGCGAGAGGTTTGCTTAAAAAATCTGATTGCCATAGCGTACTTCTTACTTGTTTTCTGAACGCCATATAATCAATGTCAGCGGTACACAGACTATCACCATGCATTAACAAGACGGTTTTATCCTGCCATTTTATCGATGCTGGTTCTGACAGTAGGGTCCAACCGACTTCTTTAGCAAAGTTCGTCCCCATCAGAAAATCGCGATTACCATGCATGAAAAATAGTTTAGTGCCTTGACTACTGGCTTGCTTTAGCATCGCTTTGATGTTACTGATAAATGGCGACTGATAGTCATCACCTACCCAAACTTCAAAAAAATCGCCGAGAATATAGAGCTCGTCCATATTTTTTGCGTGGGTGTCAAGGAATGTACCCAACGCTTGTGATATTTCGGGGCGTTGCTCATCTAAATGTAAGTCGGAGATAAAAAATCGCTTCATATAAAGCTGCTGACAATAGACGCTAAGTATATCGCCTTAGCGTCATTGCTAGATTTGGACAAGTTTAGTCTTCGACAACTTCTACCTTTTCAATAATGATACTCTCAACGGGAACATCTTGATGGCCAGCTTTCATGGTGGTGTCAACGGCTTTAATGTTGTTGACTACATCCATGCCATCGGTAACTTTGCCAAAAACAGCGTAGCCCCAGCCCTGAGAAGTCTCGGCCGTGAAATTAAGAAAATCGTTATCCTTAACATTGATGAAGAATTGTGCGGTAGCTGAATGAGGCTCCATAGTTCTGGCCATCGCAATAGTACCTACTTGGTTTTTTAGACCGTTGTTTGCTTCATTTTCGATAGGGTCTTTCGTTTCCTTTTGGCTCATGTCTTCCAACATGCCGCCACCTTGAATCATAAAGTTATCAATAACACGGTGGAATATGGTACCTTCATAAAAGCCTTCTTTAGCGTAGGAAAGAAAATTTTCTACTGTTTTTGGCGCCTTCTCAGCATCAAGTTCTAGGGTGATGTTGCCAACGTTTGTGTGCATAATGATCATATCGTTCGGCCCTATGGGTTATAGGTTTATTGGTCGCTGATGGAGGCAGTATAATACGCGCTTTTGTGTAAAAGCGTAAGACATTAGAGCTGTCTCATCACTGATAATTTTGCTTTAATGGGTTTACAATGCTTACTAGTATCCATAACTGTCTGTGTAGGGGTACTAGCGCAAGCCGAACGTATTAACTTGGGAATATACTTTACGTCAATGAGTACTGAAGAATCGATTAAGCCGTTTCATTTTATCCAGAATATTATCAAGGCAGATTTGGAAGCGAATAAATATGGTGGAAGAGTCCATACCCGGTTTCCACCGGAGCCTAATGGCTATCTTCATATAGGTCACGCTAAATCAATATGCTTGAACTTTGGCCTTGCAGAGGAGTTTGGTGGCCATTGTAATCTGAGGTTTGATGATACTAACCCTGAGAAAGAAGATACTGAATATGTTGAGTCGATCAAGGAAGATATTCGGTGGTTGGGTTTTCAATGGCACGGTGAAGTGCACTATGCATCGGATTACTTTGACCAACTTTATCAATATGCCGTCGACCTGATTAACGCCGGTAAGGCTTATATTTGTAGTTTGACGCCAGAAGAGGCGCGTGAACACCGTGGCACACTAACCGAGCCGGGTAAGAATAGCCCGTATCGCGAAAGATTGGTGGAAGAGAATCTAGACCTTTTTATTCGAATGCGAAACGGAGAGTTTCCAGATGGTGCCCATGTACTGCGGGCTAAAATTGATATGGCGTCACCGAATATGAATATGCGTGATCCAATTATTTATCGAATTCGCCATGCTGAGCACCATCAAACGGGCAATAAGTGGTGCATATATCCCATGTATGATTTCACCCACGGTCAGTCTGATGCCCTAGAAGGCATTACTCATTCTATTTGCACATTGGAGTTTGAAGATCATAGGCCGCTATATGATTGGTTGATTGCAAATTTAGATGTTCCCAATAAGCCGCAACAGATTGAGTTTGCTCGGCTCAATTTAAACTATACGGTGACGAGTAAGCGTAAACTTAAACAATTAGTGGATAATGACATTGTATCTGGCTGGGATGACCCTCGTATGCCCACGATTTCAGGTATTCGGCGTCGCGGTTATACGCCTGTTTCGATACGCAATTTTTGTGATGCGATAGGTGTGACTAAAAGTAATGGTGTGGTGGATTACGGCATGCTGGAATCTGCTATTCGCGATGACTTGGATCAAAATGCTCCGCGAGCAATGTGCGTGCTAAACCCTCTCAAAGTGATTATCACCAATTATCCTGCAGAGGAAGTTGAGTATCTCGAGTTGGCACGACACCCGAAAACAGAGGCTATGGGAAAGCGAGTTGTGCCTTTCACTCACGAAGTATATATAGATAAAGCGGACTTTGAAGAATCGCCACCGCCAAAATTTAAGCGCTTAACTGTTGGTGGTGAAGTGAGGTTGCGGGGCTCCTATGTTATTAGATGTGACGAAGTTATTAAGGATAGCGATGGTGAAATAATTGCACTACATTGCTCATATGATGCGGAAACGCTAGGGAAAAAACCCGAGGGGCGCAAAGTAAAAGGTGTGATTCATTGGGTCTCGGCAAAATACTGTGTCAACACTGAGGTTCGCCTTTATGATAGATTGTTTACCGAGGAAAATCCTGCCGGTAACCACCCAGATCGCGATTTCATGGACTTTATTAACCCCGACTCATTGATTATTTTGGATGACTGCAAAGCTGAACCAAGTTTGGCACAAGCAACGATAGAGCAGCATTTTCAATTTGAACGTGAAGGCTATTTTACGGTAGATTCTAAGCTTAGCTGTAAGGATGATTTGGTGTTTAACAAAACTGTTGGATTGCGAGATTCCTGGGCTAAGATTAAAGAGTAGAAGCTATGTGAATAACGCCAAATTAAGGAAATATTAGAACGTGCTGCAGATCTACAATACATTTACACGCCAAAAAGAAATATTCAAAACCATTGTGCCCAATGAGATTAAACTGTATGTGTGTGGTATTACTACTTACGACTATTGCCACATTGGGCATGCTCGAGTGTTAGTAGCATTCGATGTTATTACTCGATATCTTCGCGCACGAAATTATAAAGTTACCTATGTAAGAAACATTACTGATGTAGATGATAAAATTTTAGCGCGGGCTAATGAGAATAATGAAACCTATACTGAGCTGACCAAGCGTTTCATTCGATACATGCATGAGGACGAACAAGCGCTAAATATATTGCCGCCGGATATAGAGCCGCGTGCAACTGCTCATATTGATGATATTATTAACATGGTCAGTACGCTAGTCGATAGGGGAGCCGCTTATCCGGCACCCAATGGTGATGTGTATTTTGAAGTTATCCAGTTTGAGGCTTACGGCAAACTAGCTAATAAGAATATGGAGGACTTGATTGCTGGTGCTCGCGTTGAGGTGAATGATAATAAACGAGATGCGCGTGACTTTACCTTGTGGAAAGCAGCAAAAGCGGGGGAGGTGAGTTGGGATTCGCCTTGGGGAGCTGGTCGTCCCGGCTGGCATATTGAGTGTTCAGCTATGTCTACAGTATGCTTGGGTAATAGTTTTGATATTCACGGAGGAGGCCCGGATCTTATCTTTCCCCATCATGAAAATGAAATAGCCCAATCAGAAGCGGCGACTGGCCAGAAGTATGCTAATGTATGGATGCACGCGGGAGCAGTTCGGGTAGATAACGAAAAAATGTCTAAATCGTTAGGTAATTTTTTTACCATACGAGAGGTGCTAAATAAATATCATCCTGAAGTGATTCGCTATTTTATTATTATGAGTCACTATCGCAGCCCTATAAACTACTCTGAAGATAGTTTACAAACAGCGAGAGGAGCGTTAGAAAGGTTTTATCTGGCATTGAGAGAGTTTGATCAGGTTGAAGTGAAGCCCCTTAGCAGCCTAGACGCCGAAAGTAGATATGTAACGCGTTTTATTGAGGCTATGGATGACGATTTTAATACCCCTGAAGCCCTAGCGGTATTGTTTGATTTGGTGAGAGACATCAACTCACAGCGGAATAATTCTCAGCATGATGGGGATGAGCAGGCAGCGTTGGCTATTGTGTTAAAGTCACTGGGTAATTTATTGGGCATTTTACAAGAACAACCAGAAGCTTTTATGCAGAGCAGTGCGTTGGGCGGAGATGGGCTTTCTAGCGATGATATTGATTTGCTGGTAGCGGAAAGAAGTCAAGCCAAGCTTGACAAAAACTATCAGCGTGCAGATGAAATTCGACGAGAATTGACTGAAAAGGGCATTATATTGGAAGACTCGCGAAGTGGGACTAAGTGGCGACGAGCTACTATTGGCTCCAAAAACCCGTCAGAAGAATGAAGTATTATCCATGTGCCGAGAATGGACCTTGGAGAAATGGGGTGGCGTATGGGGC
>JANQMK010000010.1 GCA_028280085.1 Pseudomonadales bacterium | reverse complement strand
CTTATCCTTCATTTTGCGACTCATTGGGCCGAGGATAGAAGTACCTTCAGTCAATGCTGGTGGTGCAGTTGAAGAACCTGCCGCCTGAATCTGAATATTTACGCTGGGATATAGGCGCTTGTAGTCTTCCGCCCATAGCGTCATTAAATTAGCCAAGGTATCAGAACCAACACTGGATAAATTACCTGAGACACCAGTAGTTTTTTCATACACTGGTGTCGCGCTATCAACTTTAGAAACGGCAAAAACACTGCTACTTACCGTCAACAGGGTTACGCCGGCAACCAGAGTTTTTAAATCAGTTATTCGCTTGTGTAGTTTCATTGTATCACTGTTCCTTTTCTATTATTCGCCATTCGCCGTTTGAAAGAATGGAGGAGCATTACAAGTTCAGCGGTAGATTATGTCAATGTGAAATAGCAGTTACATTGCAATTTACCCATTACCATCTATAGTAAAAGCACCTGACATTCTGTCTAATTTTGTACCTTCAGCTACAGGGCAGGATTTTAGATAGGTTTTATTACAAAAATATTACAGTCCATGACAGTGCATTTCGCAGTATATAGCAGTACATTTTGCGGCACATTTGATAAATAATAGGCCCCAAAAATGGGCATAATTCACAGTTGATTTGTTTTTGTCATAAAACTGAAATATTATTATTTCACTATTGCGCCCGGCGAATTCAGACTGAGCCCGATCGCTTAAGTGAATCAAAAATCAATCATTTTTACCCGTTACCATAGAATAAGGAAAACTCTATGCATTATACAAAAACCCTCGCTGCCGGTATCGCCGTTGCCATGACATCGATTAGCACACAAGCGATTGCTGCTGCTAGTAGTACTGCGGACGAAAACAAGGTATACGGCAAACTGAACGTCTCTTATCAAAGGAATGATAACGAAGCGGAAGATAGTGCCTGGAGCTTAGAAAGTAACGCATCGCGCATCGGCTTCAAAGGCTCTACCAAAATAGAAGGTGACACGAGTGTCATTTATCAAATTGAATACGAAACTTTTGTCGATGATGGCGACAAAAGTGGCGATACACTTACCCAACGTAACACCTATGTCGGTCTAAAAGGCGGTTTTGGTACCATTAAAGCCGGTAAATTTGATACTCCGCTAAAAAAGGCGCAAGGTAAATTTGACCTATTTAACGACCTTGTTGGTGACATCAAGAAAGTTGTAGAAGGTGATAATAGAGCGGACAACATTCTTCAGTATTCAACCAAGAAGATTGCTGACAGCATTACGGTTAATGTCGCTATTATGCCTGGTGAAACTGCCGGCGACGGCGACTTGGATGGTCCAGCCGACGCTATTTCTGCCTCCGTCACCTACGATTCAAATGGCCTGTTTCTAGCCCTAGCTGCAGATTCAGATATTACTAGTACAGATACTAGTGTAGTGCCTAGACAGGATATCATTCGCTTAGTTGGATCATATAAAGCGGGCGATGCCACCATATCTGCGCTTTATCAAAGTGCTGAAACTTCAGTTGATGGCACGTTCTATGCGGACGGTGAAGACGAAGCTGACAGCTTCGGTGTTAGTGCCTCTTATAAGATGGGCAAAAACGTATTGAAGATTCAGTATGTCGATTCAGATGCTAACGCTAAAATAGCAGAAGGCGAGCAAATTTCACTCGGCATTGATCATAAGCTTGGTAAAAAGAGCAAGGTCTTTGCATTTTATACTTCTCAGGATGCCAAAAAGGAATCAAAACAAACTGATTACCTCGGTATAGGGCTAGAACATAAATTTAATTAGTCCTTTTGAAATAGCATACGCCCAAACTAAAGGGCAAAACGTTAGCCCAACACGTTGTATAAATCAGAGACGTGTTGGTGCTAACAAGCGTTAACCTTTCCTTTATGTACCCTCTCTTAATCCACTTTGAGTTAAGTCTATCCAATTTATAAACTAGCTACTTTGTATTAGCCTATTAGACCCAATTCGTTACTAGCCCTTGCATTACAGCTGTAGATATATCAAACACTTTATAGTCAGTAGATGTAAGCCCCCACCTACTCAGCCCTCTTCCATTACACCAGCCGTTGCCACAACCTGTCATAATCCTGTAACAGACTATTGCTGTAATGTAAAAAGTTATCAAGCAAAAATTTAGTTACGAGTGAATTAAAACAATGCAAACCACTATTCTTATTGTTGATGACGAAGCACCCATTCGTGAAATGATTAAGCATGTGCTTGATTTAAAGGGATACTACTGCCTTGAAGCAGAAGATGCGCACGAAGCTCACAAATTAATTGTGGACCATAATCCGGATTTGATTTTATTGGATTGGATGTTGCCCCAAATGAGCGGTATAGAATTGCTACGCCGACTCAAGCGCGATCAAAATACTGAAGTACCACCTGTCATCATGTTGACAGCCAAATCAGCTGAAGAAAATAAAATTCATGGCTTGTCCGCCGGTGCTGATGATTATGTCACAAAACCTTTTTCACCGCGTGAGCTCATCGCCCGGGTTAGTGCCGTGCTGCGCCGTTCAGGCAAATCAATACACGACGCAAAGCTAGTTGTTGACAGACTCAGTTTAGACGCCATATCTCATCGGGTTTATATCGATGACGAAACTATTTCTATTGGGCCGACAGAATATAAACTACTACAGTTCTTTATGACACACCAAGAACGCGCCTATACCCGAGCACAATTGCTCGACCAAGTATGGGGTGGCAATGTCTATATTGAAGAGAGGACCGTGGACGTGCATATACGCCGCTTACGCAAGGCATTGCAGTCCCGTAGTGGTTACGACTGTGGCTACCTTATCCAAACCGTTCGTGGTACGGGTTATCGTTTTTCCGCCAAATATGACATGAGTAGTAGCGCCTGACAAACGATTATGGCATCTCATAAAGCCCTGCATGGGCTTTATGAGTATTAAAGAGTCTAAGCTAATATCTAAGCTTGTCAGTGACTCGAGGAGAATAAGACGGTGATAGATGTTTCCTCTTCAAAACCTATTTTAGAACCTAACGCCAACAGTGACAGACTATCAAGCTCAGATGTCACCAATGCTGATGTAAAAAACTTATCAAGTAATAGGTTGGGTTATATTATCCGCATGTCTAACATGAAACATGTAGTGGTTGATAAGCTTCTTATTGATAAGATACGTAACGAACTGGTTCGACGAGGTGATTATGAAGCCGAGATTAATCGGCGCTCACCGCACTAATCGCTCTATTAACTAGCAAGCAAGCCCAAAGTCTACACTAGACACTAGGTCGCTCTTTAGATATCTTACTTATCTTCCCCACTTTCTTCTTTCTTTGTTTACCTCAATCACCTAGTCCTTGCCACCTTCCACTATTATTTTTGACTATTTTATATTTATGCCTATTTTGAGTTTGAGATAACATCTGACGCGCTAAAACAGCAAGTAAATGTACTACCGTGATTCAGTTCACTTTCTATTTTTAGTGAGGCGTTATGGCGGATTAAGATGTGCTTCACAATAGCCAAGCCCAACCCAGTACCACCAGTCTTAACTGATCGACTCTTATCAACCCGATAAAAACGTTCGGTCACACGGGGTATGTGTTCCGCACTAATACCAACACCATTATCCGTTACTTTGAAAAAGCCACCATTTTCGTCACTTTTCCAACTCACCTCTATTGTACCATCGCTATCAGTATACCTAACGGCATTAGTCAACAAGTTGGTAAACGCGCTACGAATTTCATCAAGATCACCCAGCAAAAAAACATCTTGCGGACAGTAATTATTTAGGGTGCGCTGCTCGATACCAGAAGCAATTAACTCATTACAAATATTAGCGGCTAAATCTCCAATGTTAATTTTTTCTGGCTGTTGCGACTTAGGCACTGTTTCTAAGCGCGACAGCATAATCAGATCTTTTACCAGGGTATCCATACGATGAGTTTGGCCTAGCATTTGTTTCAGTGCCGAACTAAAGTGATCATCCTCACTGACCTGAAAATCTTGAAATGTTTCTAAATATCCCCTAATTACTGTCAAGGGAGTACGCAATTCATGGGACACATTAGCTACAAAGTCTTGTCGCATCCGTTCTAGCTGAATCATATTTGTGACGTCCCGAGCAAACAGCAACTTATTACGCTTACCAAAAAAAGTTATATGGACCTGCAACGTAACATAATCATTCGCCGGCGATATAATCTCTAAATATTGATCAAAAACCTCTGCGTGAAAATAATCAGTAAATTTTGGTTCTCTAATTAAGTTAGGCAAATACTGTTTCATATCCTGCGGATAGTTTAAACCCAGTAAATGCTCCGCAGACTTATTGCTCCAAACAATATTGCCCCTTTTATCCACCATAACCACTGCATCAGCCAGTGACGAAAAGGAATCCTGCAAGTAGTCAACCGTGGCTTTAAGACGAGACTTTTCTTCCTTGTTACGTCGTTGTAAGTGATAAATATTATCGAATATTTCACCCCAAAGCCCCGGCGCTTCTGGTGGCTCATCATCGGTTAAATTAACGAGCCAACCGTGTATCTTATTTAACTGATAAATAGACCATATGATATAGATAAATAGGCCAACCGCTAAACCCACGGTGAATTGATGCCAAATGCTAGCAATACCGGCAAACACCATAGCGAATAGAGACAGTCGAATAAGTTCAGGTTTCCAATATGTCGTCACTCTGCTGCATCACCTTTTTGTTTACTACTAAAGCGGTACCCCATCCCACGCACGGTTTCAATCAGTTGATCGAGGCTACCTTCAGTGTTGCCACTACTAACAGACTGTTCCTCTAACACCTTACGCAACCGCCGGATATGAACATCCACAGTCCGCTCATCAATATAAGTGTCGCCACTCCACACATTATCAAGCAACTGAGCACGCGAATAGGCTCGATTAGGATGACGCATAAAAAAAGCCAATAACTTAAACTCTGTGGGGCCAAGTGCTAACGGTCGGTCTCCGATATAGAAACGATGCTCCTGTTGATTTAACGTGAGATCACCACAACGAATAATGTCGTCGGCAGCAGCACCGCTGCGGCGCAAGACAGCTTCGATACGGGCTAATAATTCTTTTGGAGAAAAGGGCTTAGTAATATAGTCATCAGCGCCCACTTTTAAACCTAGCACCAAATCCTCTTCCATAGTTTTTGCTGTCAGCATAATCACAGGAATCATTGTTGTAAAACGATCTCGCTGCAGCCTGCGCAACACCTCAATACCACTATTGCCTGGTAACATCCAATCAAGCAAAATCAGGTCGGGCTTGTTTTGGTAAATCAATTCGAACGCTTCACTGCCCGACTCTGCCTCAACCACGGCAAAATTGGCCAATGATAACGCTGTACTAACCATGGCACGAATGGCAGGCTCGTCATCGACAATGAGTATATTAGTTCGGTTCATTTTATATGCTGCTGATATAACATCTGATAAACTAGGGAACCTCTGAAGTATCTTCCTATTATTCAGAGGCTCCCTAGTGTACCAATTATTAGGAACTGCCGACAGCGAACTGCACATGATACTCACCACAGCGGCATATACTGAACAACATGTTAGCAGGGGCAATTAGAAAGCTTGACTTAACGCTTATTGATATGAATCAATTCGCTCACCCATATACGGCATAAAATTATACAATAGCTAAACAAGTTAACTCGGTTAGCTGCTAAACAAACAATTTTAACTTATGGATGGCAATATGTACCCAGACAGTTACCAAAACATTTTAGTGGCCATTGACCTCAGTGCTGAATCTGAGCAAGTGCTAAAGCGTGCCAAACAGATCGCAGAAATAACAGGTGCAGATACGACCGTCCTTGCTATTGTTGAACCCATTAATGAAACCTATGCCGCTGGTTTAGGTGAGGGCTTTCTGTCATTAGATTTAAGTCAAATTGAGTCACAAGCCCAGCAAAGATCAGCCGACAAGCTCCAGCAACTCGTCGATCAGTCAGGTTTAAGCTGTAAGGAAACACGGGTTGCCATCGGTTATCCAAATGAAGAAATTAAATTTTATGCCAGCCAAAATGGCACAGACTTGATCATCTTGGGCAGCCATGGACGTCATGGTATACAGTTATTACTGGGTTCAACGGCAAATGCTGTCTTACACGGCGCCACATGTGACGTCTTGGCTGTGCGGATAAAACCTGACTAGCGTGAAGGATATGGAGTAGCACGTGCTTTGCCATTACTCTATTGCTTAATATTACAGCGCTGAGACATTATCCCTGCTTGCAATACCCTCTCGTTAACGGCAGCCAAATAACCTCCACACCTATTGCTTGCCACCTAATTTAATAGCGACGCCTGACATTTTGTCGTCGCTTCATGCCGTCAATTTGAAAACATGCTTAGGTAAGACTAATATTTGATAAATTATCTCTTTTGATGGTGGTGATATTCTCATGAAACATAAGGCTAGCGGTTTTTACTTGAATAGATTATTGAATATAAAATCGTTATTACTATTGTCGGTATTCTATTGGCCATTTATACCTTCTTTTGCCGCAGTTTCGAGTGAGGACGTCCATAATATCGTAGATATCTGTACCAATCTCCACCGCATCAAAAAAGACTATGTGCTTGTTGGCATGAACATCCGCTTTGAGGATCCTGCCAAAGACTTACAAGAAACCGTTAAAAAGGTTGATAGTGAGTTTGCCAGCCTGCTGGCTGGCGCCCACCTTGGAAGTGCCCTCACTAGCCGTGTGGAGAGTGCGAAAAAGAAATGGGAAGCTATTAAAGCTATTGTAACCGCTCCGCCCCAACGAGAGTTAATGGTAGACCTACATAAATCTATTAAAGAACTCACAGACATATGTCTAAAAATCACTAAAGAAGTTGTCGACGAATCCCACATAGAAGGCGAAATATATGTTGCCGAAGCGGGAGAAATGCGCATGGAAACCCAACGTGTTGCGGCCATGTATATGATGCGCGCGTGGGGTATCGAACTAGAAAACTATACCGCTGAGCTAAGACATATACTAGAAGAGTTTGAGGGCTTTTATCATCATATGAAGAAAGCCGATGAGCGATTCATCACAAAAGAGGCCAAAGTACTGTTAGACGAAATCGAAAAGGATTTCCTTGTCTTTGAAAAAATGGCTGAAAAAGACAACGGGCGTTTCGTGCCTTCACTGGCAAGGCGCTCTGCTAAAAAATTACTTAAAAAAATCGAAAAACTGACTCAAATAGTAGTAGAAAAAGTGGAAAAATAATGTTATGCAACAGTGAGTGGTGCAAACTAAATAGCTCACCCAGCTGGCATTACTTTTTAAATCACGACCTAAATCACCATCAAAACTACTACCCAGTCCTCCATTTACTGGTTAATAAATTCAGCTATCACCTATCAGGTTATCACCACCAGCAACGGCTGTGGTTCGATGATATTCAACTCAGACAAGCAATACTCATCAAATTGCCCCGAAAAATGCAAGTCGTAGCGACCAAGATTGCCCTCCTCTATAGGGGACAGTTCACGGGGAAGCGTAATGAATAGAGTAGGACGCTTGATTACCCCATGGTTGTTTTTGGGATTTTGCCTTGTCTTCATGCTTCTAACGCTAACAAAAATCCAGAATTGGGATTGGGGTTTTCATCTTTCCATCGGCAAGCATATCCACGAATACCTTTCTCTGCCTGAACGAGAAGAGTATTCGTTCTGGGCAGAAGGACGAGAAAATAAGATTATTTCCTGGTCCTTTAGCCTACTACTCTATGAAGCCTATGCTCTATGGGGTTTTGCCGGTATGGTATTGTTAAAGGCAATTGCATTCGGTGCTTTAGCCCTTTTTATCTTGCTACGATTAAAGCAGGAACTTTCTAATAAAGACACCGCTTTATTCTTGTGGATGTCAGCCCTATGTATGCTGCTACTATTTCTCTGTATCAAAGATCGCATTCTTGCTCGACCGGAAATCTTTGGATTTGTCTACCTCTGTATGTTTTCTTACTTTATTCAATCTCTGATAAGTAAAACAGGGGCTCTGCAAATAAAAACCCTATGGATACTAATATTGATACAAATACTATGGGTCAACATACATATATCCTTTGTGTTAGGACCGATCTATTTCACTAGCTTTATCGTAGGCTACAACCTACAAAACTATACCAACTCCCAATTCAGCAAGAACATACCTCAACAACTGGGCGCATTACTTGCCATCATCATTTCTACTTTAGCAAACCCATATGGCGTGAGAATTTACGAGCTCCTATATGATGTAATGGAGTCAGCTGTTTATTTATTCGAAATGCGAACAAATTTAACGATATGGGCCTTGTGGTCTCTAAAAGGAGCGATGGGACTAGGGGCAGTTTGGGCGGCCATATACTGGAGTATGCAAAAACAATTTACCAAAAGCCTACCATTGATCGCATTTATTATTTTGGGCGCCAATGCAAATCGATTCTTTGCCGTTGCTTCTATTATTGGCCTACCCCTTATGGCAGGCGCACTTTATGATGTAATTATTCGATATAGAGACCAATCTGCTGTTGGGTTAAACACCAAAAAGCTCATTCACTGGGGAACACTATCTTTTTTTGTAGTGATATTCGGCGTATTAGTTGAAAGAGTTTATTCATGGACGAAAGAACAAGACTTTGGCTTAGCACTAAAGAAAGAGAGATTCCCTTATGGCGCAGTTGACTATGTGAGAAAACATCAGCTTTCAGGCAACATGTTCAACAATTTCGGATTCGGCGCGTTTCTAATGTGGGAGTTATACCCATCATATCAAGTATTCATTGATGGAAGAACACAAGTTTATGGCAAGGATTTAAATACTATCTACAACTACTTGTTAACCGACCTTGAAAGTTGGAACGAAATCGTTAAAAAATATAATATTCAGTTTGCCATAGTTAGACATCCTCGACTGGTGGCAGGAAAAATTACCGATGATTTTAACAGGCTCTTTCAAACAGCCTGGAAGATCGTATATGCCGATAATAATGCGAGTATCTATGTTCTACGCGAGGATTCTAATGGACATCTTGCCGAAGATACGGCGGCGTATGAAAAAGTCATCAAAGTAATGCAAAGTTATCCCCAGTTTTTTCTGGCTTACAACAATAGAGGCTCCCAATTGCTTGAACTCAAACGTTATCAGGAAGCCATTCAAGATTTTACCAAAGCAATCCAACTCAACCCTCAATACGCACAGGCCTATTATAATCGCGGCTTAGGCCATGCCCATCTGGGTAATGATGAACAGGCTATTGCTGATTATACCCGGTCAATCCATTATGATGCACAGTTTGCACCAGCCTACAATAACCGTGGTGTGGTTTATCAGAGAAACGCAAAAAGTTGGAATATCATCTGTGAAGACTGGCGCAAGGCATGCCAGCTAGGCGATTGCCGAAACTTTTCGTTAGCGCAAAAAAATGGCCGGTGCGAATAAGCCTTAGCAGCCCTAGTATCAATCGCTAGGGTGTCAATCGCTAGAGTATCAATCGCCAGCTACACGCTGACATTGATATAGCTATATCAATGTCAGCAACAAAAACAATAACAAACCCAATGGCCCGAACATCAAAGCCAGTACATAACAAGGTAACAGCAACCAATGACTCATATCCAACGCGGCGCCTTGGGTTCGGATGTATAAACCAACAATCAAATCAAAAGCCAGGATATGAATCCAAGCTGCCAAAGCACCATTGGGATTACTCATCAATGCCAGCACCCCATTCATGGTGAAAAAACTTGGTTTGCCATACTCGGATCGTGTTCTAGTAGTCAGTGCCAGACGCAATAGGTAAATATAAATAGCGGCCAGCAAGATAAAAATCACGAATAAGATTATTTTTTCGCCCATCTGCCAAGATGGCAACAAAAACAGAATAGCCCAACCTACCCCAACAATAGCGTTGGCAGTGCGAAAGGCGGTGTCTTGGCTCGTC
>JANQMK010000462.1 GCA_028280085.1 Pseudomonadales bacterium | reverse complement strand
AGGAAAAATGATGGAGATGGCGACGATAAAGCCGAAGATGTCGATGGTTCTAGTTAATTCGATCAACCGGTACAATTAGCGTTTTAATTATTTTCCCCCTTTGCTATTACGATTATTTTTATCCAAGTGCATAATGGCTGTGCTAGCTATAGATAATAGGCGTTCCATTAGCAGGGCTATCTAGAATAATACCTATGTCACTCAGCTCTCCAACTGTTCAAGTGCTCCTGCGTCGGTTGCGTACGATATTACCTCAAGCAAGCTTGGTGATAACAGCGTTGCCGTTGACACCTGATATAAGACTCCATTTATTGGCAGCAAATTCCTATCATGGGCCGCTTTCTGACAATACTACGGCTGCTGTGTTGGCAGAACCGCCTTATTGGAGTTTCTGTTGGGCTAGTGGCCAGGTATTGGCGAAAGTGATTATGGATAATGTTAGCTGGGTGGAGGGGCGAGTTGTAGTCGATTTTGGTGCCGGCTCAGGTGTTGTCGCCATCGCTGCAGCATTAGCAGGCGCGAAGACGGTCTACGCCTGCGACATTGACGGCCTAGCAAAACTATCAGTTGAAGTTAATGCCCAGCTAAACTCGGTATCTGTCATACCTGTTAATGGTCTAGACGATATTGATGAACCTATTGATTTGATTGTTGCAGCTGATGTGCTTTATGACCGGGAGAACTTTGTTTGGTTACAGACCTTTGTTAGCCATGCCAATAGGGTCTTGTTAGGCGACTCGAGAGTAAAAGTGTTACCTAGCAGTGCCTATCGTGAAATAGGGCAGCAAACAACATCGACTTTGCCTGATTTGGATGAACATAAAGAATTTGCCAATGTAAAAATTTATTTGGCGGGTGAGCCCACAGCCGGCATTTGAGACTAGTCTTTTAATTTGTAAACTCGAATATTGATATTTTATGTAAACATCAAAGAGTTATGGCAAGCTCACTAGTACCGCGTGATACTAGGTATTATTAACTATCTTTTCTAGTATAGCGTTACTGTTAATAATTAAAGAAAATAACACATTTTTGTTATTAGATATAAACGTATTAAAGTCTGAAAGGCTTGATTACGATCTAAATATATATCGCGCCATTCACTAACAAGTGGTGACCATACTGCTACTATTAATAGAATAGCAGCGGTTTTTTCCCATATTAGCGGGTTTTCTATCGGGAATCCTCAGTGAATCATTTAGCGCAAAACAGCCACAATATTTCTGCAAAAAATAGTTCTCTTCGTGCTGACATTCAGGTTTCAATGGCTTATTCAGCGATGCCATTAAGCCTATTGATCAACATAGTGAACGGATTTATTTTGATCGTTGTATTATGGTCTGTGTTAGATCGGTGGTTACTGTCGACATGGTATGGCTTACTCATTGCTGTTACAGCCGCTAGGGCTTTTCTTTTTGTGCATTATCGGCGATATCATGCCGATAATGGTGAAAAGCAACCTTACAGTAATGAGCAGTGGAAAAAGTGGTTTTTTACTGGAGTTGCCGTTTGCGGATTGATATGGGGAAGTGCCGGTGTACTATTTTGGGTTGAAGGTGATCTGGTCTATCGGGTTTTTTTGATTTTTGTTTTGGGTGGCATGGCTGGTGGTGCGGTAAGCTCGTTGTCGTCTATACGACTATGCACGCCGTTTTTTGTGCTAGCTATTATGCTACCAATTACTTTACGTTTTTTCTTACACGAAGATTCGCTGCACATCACTATCGGAGCCATGTTGTGCATATTGACCGCTACATTTTTATCTAACTCAAAGCGAATCTATAACAGCGTTATGGAGAACATTAAACTCATTGACGAGGCGCACGAGCACGAAGAACGTTTGGCTGTACAAAGTAGACAATGGTATCACGCGAGTAAATTGACCAGGGTTAGTGGTTGGGAACTTGATATAATGTCTCGTTCAATAGAATGGTCAGATGCGGCTAGAAGTATTTTTGAATTGTCGGAGGGTAATAATCCCACGTTAGATGACTTATTGAATTGTTTTGATGATAGCTCTCGTGATCTATTTAATAGTGAACTAGATTGCGTTATCAAAGAAACAGGAAAGTTGATAGACCTGGAGTTACCGTTTACTTCCTTTAGTGGTAACAAAGGCTGGATTAGAATATTAGGTGAGTGCGATAACAGCCAAGGTTGTTGTCGCAAAGTGGTTGGCGCTTTTCAGGATGTTAGCGAGGCTAAGAAAATTGAGCAAGAAAACATTGAAGCCAGGCTTCGTTTGGAGCAGCAGGCAGAAAAGCTTAACATTTTTGCCATTGATATGGAATGCGTGAACATGGAGTTGGCATCAGCTAGAGAGCAAGCAGATGCTGCTAATAAAGCAAAGTCTGAATTTTTGGCTAGCATGAGTCATGAAATTAGAACACCAATGAATTCTATTATTGGATTTACCGATGTTTTATTAAGAAAGACGTCATCTGAAAAAGATAGGCAACTCCTAAGTTTGATACATGCTTCTTCTCGCCAGTTGATGGGTGTGATAAATGATATACTTGATGTCTCTAAGCTTGAAGCAGGCAAACTAGGTATAGAAAGTGTTGAATTCAACATGCTGCAGCAACTGAAAAGTATCGCTAGTTTGTTTTCCGACAAGGTGCGCGAGAAGAATATAGAATTATATTTCTGGCTAGATCCGGCTATACCGAAAAATTTGTTAGGCGACCCATTACGTATTAGTCAGGTGTTTATTAATTTAATCGGTAATGCTATTAAGTTTACCGAAAAGGGACATATAGACGTATCGGTTCGCCAGGCGGAAGAAGTAAATGGTAACATTAGACTATATGCTAGCGTCAAAGATACAGGGATAGGAATTGAAGAAGATCAAGCTAAAGCCTTGTTTCTACCGTTTATTCAAGCCGATTCATCGGTAGCTAGGAAATATGGGGGCACCGGTTTAGGTCTAACAATTTGTAAGCGTTTAATTGAATTAATGGGGGGGACAATAGGTGTTAAGAGTAGCTCTGGTGAGGGCTCTGAATTTAAATTTGATTGGCTTGTTTCTCCTTTCGGAGAGCTTATAACAACGGGTGATGTTGATTTAACTGATTTGTATAACGATGTTAAGGGTAAGTCCGTTGTCAGCTTATCTTGTTCTGAAACTTATAACAAATTTATTGAAGATGCCTATTGGGATATTGGTATTGATTTAGAAGCGGTCTGTAGCTTACTAGAGCTGGAAGACATTATTCATCAATCATATGCTGAGCAAGAGAGCTATTTTTCACTTGTGTTGATTGATGCATCATTTGAAGATATTGCGATACAAGCTATAGAACTGCTGAATAGGCTTGAACAAACACAACATTTACCCATTATCTTCGTATCTAACTATAGCGACCAGGATTTAAATGATAGGGCGAGAGAACTGGGCGTACATAGTATTGTTTATAAGCCACTGTTTCGAGATGATATTATCGACACTACCTGTGAAGCGTTGGTTCCGAAACTCAACAGCACAATGGGTTCTAATGCTGCTGGCGAAAATATGCTGATAGATGGAGTTATTTTTCATGGCGAGCGATGCTTGCTAGTAGAAGACAATGTGACAAATCAAATTTTGGCCCAAGAAGTCTTGGAAGATATGGGGCTTACGGTAGATATTGTAGACAATGGCAAAGAAAGCATAACGGCGGTGGCTCAGCAAGATTATGCCGTGGTATTGATGGACGTGCAGATGCCAGTAATGGACGGTTGCACGGCCACACGTATTATTCGTGAAGAACATAGGGATAGACATGTACCAATCATTGCGATGACCGCAAATGTTTTGGATAAAGATAAGGACGAATACTCGGATGCGGGTATGGATGACTTTATTGGCAAGCCATTTGAATATAATCACTTAGCTTCGGTTTTACAGCGCTGGATCCCGGCGAATAATCGCAGCGATTCGAGTGCTTCATTATAATTAGGCATGCGGCAAATCAGGTAACGGTAACATTGTAATAAAAAGCCCATCTAATTCGATTAATGGCTATTGGCCAATGTCTATTGTCGTGGTTTAATCAGCCCTGAATGCTTACCTGTCTTAAAGTGCTTAAAAGTTGATTAGCCTGAGTCAGGTCGGTTTTTAGGGCCATGGCTTTGTGGATTATCCAGTCTTTTTAGGCTTACCGTTGTCACGTCACATAAGTTGTCTAATCCAAATAGTCCTAGCTAAATAACAACCAACTTACCTAGATAAAGGATCTAATGAATGCAGCAAAAAATTGATGTTATGTTGGCATTGCAGGATAGTATGAATAAAAAAGTGCATCCACAATGGGCCGAGCAACAATTTGAATGGTATAGAGCTATATGGATAGAGTGCGCTGAACTGATGGATCATCACGGTTGGAAGTGGTGGAAAAAGCAGGCACCTGACTATGAGCAGGTTAAGCTTGAAATCATTGATATATGGCATTTTGGCATGAGTATGATGTTACAGAGTGGCGAGAGCGTTGAATCGATTAACCAGCAAATTGCCGCTGCCTTGCGTAACCCTTTGCCCGCAGGTCATTTACTGGCAGTAATAGAAGAATTCGTGGCAAATATTATGCTACATAAAGCCTTTGATTTACCTGGTTTTAATCGCCTAATGTCAAGTGCTTCACTTTCATTTGATGAGTTGTACCAGTCTTATGTTGGCAAGAATGTTCTAAACTTTTTTCGTCAAGACCATGGCTATAAAGAAGGGACTTATAGAAAAAACTGGGCGGGCAAAGAAGACAATGAACATTTGGTTGAAATAGTGGCGACACTGGATTGTAATCATATCGACTTTAAAGATCATCTCTATCAAGCGCTGGCAACGCGCTACCGAGAACTCCAGCAACTGGAGTCGACTAGTTAGGTTTTAGATAAGCTAGTTTTAAGATCTATTATTGACTGTTAAATCTTACGTAAATTGGGTGAGGAATCTATGAATAACTATAAAACTCCCTGGATGACAGAAGAACTATCAATTCTATTTGACAATATTAAGAAATTTGCAGAACAGGAGCTGTTACCCGATAGCGAGAAATGGCGTGAACAGGGTTATGTTGATCGAGATGCTTGGCTTAAAGTCGGTAGCATGGGAATACTTTGCGCTAGCGTACCTGAAGCCTACGGGGGTATGGGGGGCAATTTTTACCACGAAGCGGTTATTAATGATGCCTTGGTAAAAGCAGGTTTGCAGTCAGGTATTGGTTTAGGTGCCGGTGTCCATAGCCATATTGTTGCACACTATATATTAGCCTATGGCACAGAAGAGCAGAAAAATAAATGGCTGCCTAAAATGGCCAGCGGCGAGTTGATAGGTGCCATTGGTATGACTGAACCGGGTACAGGTTCAGACTTGCAAAGCTTGAAAGTATCTGCAATTAAAGATGGTGACAGCTACATTGTGAATGGGCAAAAGACATTTATAA
>JANQMK010000412.1 GCA_028280085.1 Pseudomonadales bacterium | reverse complement strand
GACAGGCGTATATCGCTAAAGTCTCTTCTGTCTGTCATAGAAATTACCCATTGCTAATACCTACACAGCACGGATGCTAACCCAGGCACCTCTGAATAATGAGGAAATACTTTAGAGGTGCCCTAGAATACATTATCAGTCAACGTTCTTATTCGGCGTAACGTCATCGATCTCAGGCCACAACTTGGCTGATAAGATCTCGGTACTTTTCCTTAAGCTGCCGTTTATATATTTTGCCAGTGGCTAACCGTGGGAGTTTATCGTTCACAAACCAAATATGTGCTGGTATCTTAAATTTCGCCAGGCGCTGAGATAAAAATTGTCGCAGCGATTCAGCATCAAGCTGATGACCAGAATGCAAGACAACAGCAGCGCCAACAATTTCATTTAGACGTTCATCAGGCAAACCGAATACAGCAACTTCATCAATTGCGCTGTGTTCGTAAATAGCTGACTCTACTTCAAGACAGCTAATATTCTCTCCACCACGGATAATAATGTCTTTGATCCTATCGACAACATAGAGAAAGCCGTGTTCGTCTAAATAACCAACGTCACCAGTGTGAAACCAACCATCAATAAAGCTCTTTTTCGTTTCTTCTTCACGCCCCCAGTAGGCGTAAGCATTGGCTGCACTTTTAATACAAATCTCTCCCTTTTCACCAGGTGATAGCGGTCGTCCATCTTCAGCTACAATTTTCAAAGTAGTCACAGCTGGCACGGCTCGCCCTGTGCTCGCCGGCCGCTCTTCATAAAACTGGCCTGCGTTCACAGCACCAACGCCGTTGGTTTCTGTTGAGCCATACCCGGTGCCAACCCGAGCACCGTCAAAGGTCGACGCAATTTTCTTTACCTGACGCGGCGGTCGAGCCGCGCCACCAGATACAATATCTTTTAGGCTGGACAAATCACAATGACTGTCTTGCGCAGCAACTTGTAGTTCAGCTGACATGGTAGGCACGCCGCTAAAGGTCGTAATCTTTTCTTTCTCAATTAATTGCAGTGCTTCGTCAACGTCCCACTTATCCATCATCACCAACTTGCGGCCAGCAACAATAGAAAGCAAAAAAACGCTATGGCTACCTGTGACGTGAAATAGGGGTATTGTTAATAGTGTGGCTGATGCCGGACTACGATTTGCGGCTTTTTGCAAACGCTCTTGCGTCGGCTTGGTTGCTTTAGATAAATCGGACCGAGTCCGCCCATGTGTCCTGGACGATATCGCGACCAACAACCAGCTATTCAACGCCGATAACACTGCCCGGTGGGTAGAAACTGCGCCTTTAGGCGTGCCAGTAGAGCCGGATGTATACATTATAATGGCATCATCATCCGGTTCAATCGGAACATCAGGCATCTCGGCAGCAGAATATGAACTAACCAAGGCATAAAAATCGGTTTCTTGTTCTGAATATTGTTTAGCGCTAACACCACTATCAATGGGCGCAACAACAATTTGTCTGATGTTAAGCGCGCACGAAAAAGCACTTATGCGCTCAGCTCTTTCACAGTCACTCACTACAATCTTAGCACCACAATCGACAAAACCTTCTCGCAGCTCAGAACTAGTCCACCATGCATTCATGGGTACAACCACTGCGCCAACCGATAATGCGCCCATATAGGCCACAATCCATTGGGGATTATTACGCATCGCTATTGCAACACGATCACCTTTGCTGATGTCATAGTTATCTAATAATGCACAGGCAAATTGTTTCGCGAGCTGGTAAACATCAGCGAAACTATAGCGTTCTTGATTGTAGACAATAAATGGCTTGTCACTATGGTCTAGAGATTTCTTAAAGTACTCACGCATATTTTGATCGATATGCTTATACACTTGCTGCAGGTGGCCCTGTAACATAATCGTTTCAGTTTCAAAAAATTGGCCTGGAGCAGTCAGTGTACTAATACACCTATCCAGCTCGACAAAGGGATTCGACATTATTCTTTATACCTCCTCGGTAAAGCTGCTTTGACATTAACAGTCATCGTATTGTTATCATTAGTCATTAACTGATAGGCATCAACCTAATCAACAGCAAGACAAATAGCAAGTATGTGTACTATTACTTGCAACTATCAAACAGGTAAACGCATCAACCCTTCTTGCACAGTTGACGCAATCAAACGGCCGTCATGGCTATAAAAAGTGCCCCGATTGAGTCCACGCGCGGCAGAAGAACAAGGACTATCAACATAATACAAGACCCATTCATCGGCACGGAAGTCATTGTAAAACCAGATGGCATGATCTAGGCTGCTAGCCTGCAGCCGGCGCCACTCTCGCGATGTTAACGGGTGTGGCTGTAGTGCAGTTTCCATAAAAAGAAAATCTGACATATAGGACAGTACCCGTTGATGCACGTCAATATTATCATCTAAGGTCTCATTCATTTTAATCCAATATCCGTTGTGCGGCGGCATTGGATGGACGTCCTTTTTGTTCCTACGCACTAATGGCCTAAGATCAAAATACTGTAATTGACGCAAACGCTGTGATAGACGAGAAGGCTTCCCCGCCGCTAGTTGCTCCTGATCAAGGCGGGACCAAAAATCTAGTTCGCTCTCCAAGCTATCCGGCCCTGCCACAGTAGGCATATCAAACTGGTGGGCCAACCCCACTTCCACAACTTGCAATGATAAAACACAACTAAAAATCAACTGGCTATCTTGATTGGATTTACTCTGTTTTGCATCGACTTGAAAAGTCGAAAAACTCTTACCTGATCTCATCTGACTAACGCTATAGTGCACCGGCTTGCCCGGATCGCCAGGGCGTAAGAAGTAGCCATGCAACGAATGCACATGACGACCGTCGTCCACTGATTGTTGCGCCGCACTCATGGCTTGTGCTATTAGTTGACCACCAAAAATTGACCTTCCATTCCAAGTAACAGATGTTTCTCCCACATAGTGAAAATCACCCACCTTATTTACATCGAGATCAGCACTCAGCATATTTTGATATGTTTCCACAGCTTTAATTCTTTCCGCAACAATGTATTTTTTTCCGCAACAATAGCCAAATATAGAGTTTAAAACTCTATTAGCAAGTGTTCACTACCGTTACAAGCCATTAAATTTACTACTGTTGTTCTCATTATTCACGTTCTATTGGTGTTGTTTTAATTAACGCTGTTAAAAGAAGCAACCCTTTTAAACACACAATTGGTAGATACAGTGGCGCCACCACACCGCGGTTTACCTGACGAGAAAGGTATTGCCATCAATAGTAAGCATGTGTACTATCAATAGCAATACCCAATTTGCTACCCATGACTGATTCAGATCATGTGCCCTGTTTTTGCGCCAAGGTTACTATCAATAAAGTTACTATCAATGTTGAATATACTGACATCAAAATAAATACCGTATGTAATAGTCTTATCTAATAATTGAACTTAAGCTAAAAGGAGTGAGACATGGTTGATTGCTATATCTACGATGCAGTCCGCACACCACGAGGTAAAGGTAAAGCCGGAGGAGGCCTCAATGAAGTCACTCCTGTTCAGTTGGCCACGCAAGTACTACAAAATCTACGCGACCGTAACAACTTAGATACGTCACGAGTAGATGATGTAGTCCTCGGTTGCGTTGCCCCCGTCATGGAACAAGGTGGCGATATAGCCCGTATTGCAGCGTTAAATGCTGACTACGCCGATACGGTGGCAGGCGTACAGATCAACCGTTTTTGTGCCTCTGGCTTGGAGGCCGTAAACATGGCGGCAGCTCAAATTATGGCGGGACAATCAGACATGACCATCGGCGGTGGTGTGGAGAGTATGTCACG
>JANQMK010000402.1 GCA_028280085.1 Pseudomonadales bacterium | reverse complement strand
TTTATCGGGTCTTTATGGCTTGTTGAGGCCGCTCGATCTTATTCAACCCTATCGTTTAGAAATGGGCACAAAGTTTAACAACAGTCGTGGCCCTAATCTCTATGCATTTTGGCATAATAAGCTGACGGAAGAAGTTAACCGGCTGTTGGCAAAAGGTAAGTATAGTATGCTAGTTAATCTCGCTTCAAATGAGTATTTTAAATCAATTAAACCAGCGCTATTAGATGCCGACGTTATCACTCCGCAGTTTAAAGACTATAAAAATGGTCAGTACAAAATGATTAGTTTTTTCGCAAAGAAAGCACGAGGTATGATGGCGGCTTATATTATAAAAAATCAGGTCAAAGACCTGGGTGACTTGAAAAAATTCAACACAGCTGGCTATAAGTTTTCAAAGAAAGAGTCTACTGAGAAAGAGTTGGTTTTTCTTCGTAAACAGTAATTTGAACTAGGGCACCTCCTCATTATTCAGAGGTGCTCTAACTTTAGGTCGATTTATTCATGGAAAAGCCGTTTTCTCAAGCGTGTGAAAATAACAAGTTACCGATCTTGACGATATTATCTAGGGTGTTTATTGATACTCGTGCTGTGTTGGAGATAGGCAGTGGCACCGGCCAGCATGCAGTTTTCTTCGCTGAAAACTTACCTCACTTGACCTGGTACCCGACTGATTGCGACAATAATGTAGCGGGTATCGCGCTTTGGCTGAAAGATGCGGCATTAACAAATATTGCTAGTTTACAAACGCTGGACGTCAATCAAAAAGAGTGGCCAAAGACTAAGTTTGACGGCGCTTTTTCCGCTAATACGGCGCATATAATGGCCTTAGAGGAAGTAGAATATATGTTTCAAGGCTTGGCAGCAGTGTTGGCTTCGAATAGTAAATTCTGCTTGTATGGGCCTTTTAAATATCAGGGCAATTTTACTACACCCAGTAATGAACGCTTTGATCAATGGCTAAAGTTGCAGGCTGATCATATGGGTGTACGTGATATTGAATATATCGAGTCCCTAGCTGATGCCAATGGCTTTGTGTTAGCTGAAGATAATGCCATGCCGGCAAACAACCAGCTACTGGTTTTTCTTAAACGGTAAGTGTGCTTTACAACTAGTTATATATTGTCTGATGTGAGTTGCTTCTTCGGCGATAAAAGCTTTGACAGCGCTATCAAAGCCGGGGTGCTGCAGCCAGTGATTCGACCAGGTCGCTATAGGTTCAAAGCCGCGTTGAATTTTATGTTCTCCCTGAGCGCCAGCATCAAACTTATGTAAACCTAAACGGATACAAAGCTCTATACCTTGATAATAACAACTTTCAAAGTGCAGAAATTGGTATTCTTCTAAACAGCCCCAATAGCGACCAAACAATGTATCTGAACTGCGGAAATAGAGTGCGGCTGCAATAGGGCGCTCTGATTTATTGGCGATGACAAGTATGACATTGGCCGGCATATGACAACTGAGGTCTGAGAAAAATGACTTAGTCAAATAGCCTGCTCTGCCACTGCGTTTAAGATACGTCATATGATAAAAGTGATAAAATAGTTCCCAGTCGTCACGGGTTATTTCATCGCCTAGTAAAATATTGTGTGATATATTTTGGTCCAAGATATGCTGACGTTCTTTGCTGATGTTCTTGCGTTTGCGTGATGTAAGTTGTAGTAGGAAGTGCTCGAAGTTTTGATAGTTTCTATTAAACCAGTGAAACTGTGTAGCATGTCGCTGGGGTAAGCCCATTTCGGCGAGTTGATCACTTAACTGCTGTTCCGGAAATAACAAGTGCCACCCCGAAATATCTAAATCGTTCGCTTTGTGCTTAATGGCGTTTATGATGACAGATAAGATAGTTGTACTGTCTAAACCTGGTTTTATGCAAATGCGTGGTCCAGTCGCAGGCGTAAATGGGATGGATGATACAAATTTAGGATAGTAGTTTAGGTTATGTTGCTGGTAAGCTTCAGCCCAAGACCAATCAAATACATACTCCCCCCAGCTATGGGTTTTAATGTAGAGTGGCATAATTGCTAGCAGGGCATTAGACTCGTCACGTAGGGTTAAATGAAAAGGAATCCAGCCTGATGCTTCGTTTGCACTGCCACTGCTTTCCAATAACGCCAAAAATTGGTGAGTAATAAAAGGGTAATCACAGTCAATTAAACTGTTCCACTGTTGTTGATCGATGTCATTAATGCTACTAAGGAAAGTTACATTCATTGCGGCAGGGTAGCATTAAATACCAAAGTCTAATAGTAAGCCCGCAAAAATTGCAGCGCCAACCCAATTGTTATTGAGAAAAGCTTTAAAGCACTTTTCGCGGTTACGGTCACGGATCAAGTATTGTTGATAGATAAATAAACCTGCTGCTATGATAATTCCCGCGTAGTAGAACTGGCCGAGCTCAAACTTATTCCCGACCACTAACATAGTAACGATCATCAGTGCTTGCAAACTAGCGGTAATAACGCGATCCTGGCTGCCAAACAAGATGGCAGTGGATTTAACACCGATGACTAGGTCGTCTTTTTTATCTACCATTGCGTAGAACGTATCATAGGCGATTACCCATAATACCGTTGATATATAGACTAGCCAAATATCTAAGGGTAGCTGATTGGTTTGAGCCGCGAAAGCCATCGGAATTGACCAGGCGAAGGCAGCACCTAAGACAACCTGAGGTAGATAAGTATAGCGTTTCATAAAGGGGTAACTGGCGGCGAGTAGTAGTGCGCCAAAAGATAGTAGAATGGTAAGCTTGTTAGTGAAGAGTATCAGTGTAAACGCTATAGCGCAGAGGATAATAAAAAGTACAAGCGCTTCTCTAGCAGATACCTTGCCTGTGACGATGGGGCGATCTTTGGTGCGCGATACACTGCCGTCAATATGCCGGTCCGCATAGTCATTTATAACGCAGCCCGCCGCTCGCATGACAATAACACCAAAGATAAAGATAGTCAGTACATCGTGGTCTGGCACACCTTTGGCGGCTAACCATAAGCTCCATAAGGTAGGCCAAAGTACCAAAAAAGTACCTATGGGTCGGTCGAAGCGCATTAATTGTAGGAAATCAGGAATTCGTCGGGTAATCGTCGCCATAGTTTGTGAATGAAAATAATCAGAATGAGTTGTTAATGGTTGATTAAGTTAGGTTTTGAATTGTGGTAAAAAAATTTCACTGACCAGCAGTGGTTTTGCATGAAGAAAAAAGACCGAGCGTCTACCCCATAATATATGCTGATTAAAAGGGTCTGGGATTACCTTATTGTCAGGTTTAAATTTGGCAATTTCAATGGCACTGCGTTTCATGCTAGGTTGGCCAAATAACAATGCTCCCAGTGGGCGATTGTCGAGAGACTTTAACACCCTCAATTTGCCCGTTAAGGTTCGAACAGGTAATACGCTCCTGGCGTAAACCCACGGTTCTCCGGCGCCATATAGAATGACTTCACGTATTAAGGCGCGTTGCCTTAGCGGCAGATTTAAACGAATTGATTCTGATGTATTAGGCAACTGCCAAGTTTGTGATAGTACTTTTACCGAGAACTGGTTGTTGCTGGCTTCGATTAGCCGCTGAGTTAGAGAGCTTTGATCAAATAACCAGCTGTTCAAGCCTTGCGGTAGTTTAAAAAAACTACAGCGTCGTAAGCTCCGCCAGGTGGGTTCATTTGAAACAGGCGGGACAATAGCGCGGTACTGGTGAGCCATCAGAACAAAAAACCTATCTACTATTGAGACTTAAGATTTATCCCGATTCTACTCCTGCCTGGCTATTAATTATAGTGTTGTGACGTGAGTGGTTAGAAAATTGTTACCTACCAATAGCTGGCAGCAGGGCTTGGCACTTAATAGGCTATTGAGCTTTGATAACGCTTGAATTACTCTTCAGGCCGCTGAAATAAGATATTTATGATGATTTCCTAGCAAAGCGCTGACTAACACAAAATAGGCAGTTCCAAGGTAGTGAGTGCAAAACTAATACTTATCATCTTGTCGCTACCGCTGTTTGAGGTTTAATGGTATGAAAAAGTGGGAATGTATTGTTTGTGGTCTTATCTATGATGAAGCCAAAGGTTGGCCAGAGGATGGTATTGAACCGGGCACCGTGTGGGAAGATGTACCTGACGATTGGGTCTGTCCTGATTGTGGTGTTGGCAAAGAAGACTTCGAAATGGTAGCTATTTCGAGCACTGCCAGTGAGACTAAGGCCGCTTTAGCGCGGGGTGATGCGCCTATTATTGTTATTGGTACCGGTTTAGGGGGTTACAATCTAGTTAAAGAATTCCGCCGCCTTGACGCCGATACACCGATTACAATGATCACATCGGATGATGGCCGCAGCTACTCCAAGCCAATGATTTCAACTGGGTTTAGCAAAAAGAAAACAGCTGAAGAATTAGCGATGGCCGATGCAGGGGAAATGGCAGCCCAGTGCAATATAAGTGTTCGCACTATGACAGCGGTAACAGGTATTGATACAGCACAACAGCTGGTATTTATAAAAGGCGAATCACTGCCGTATCGAAAACTGGTTATTGCGTGGGGAGCAGACTGCATTAATGCGCCAATGGCCGGAGATGGTATCAATGGAGTGCATCAATTAAATGACTTAATGGATTATGGTCGTTTTCGTGAAGATATTCGTGGCAAGCAACGGATTTTAATTATTGGCGCTGGGCTCATTGGCTGTGAATATGCTAATGATTTGTGCCAAGCCGATGAAGATTTTGATATCCAAGTTGTCGACCCAATGCCTACGGTATTGTCGAGTTTGTTACCGGTTGAAGCCTCTCATGCTGTCCAGCAGGCGCTGCAATGCCAAGGTGTTAAGTTTCATTTTGATACTGCTGTAAAAGAGCTGAATCGTAGTAACAGTGGTTTTTCCGCTATTTTAGGCAATGGTGAAGAGATATTAGCTGACTTAGTAATATCTGCCATTGGTGTACGGCCGCGAATTGCTTTAGCTGAGGCTGCCGGCATCGCGGTCAATCGCGGTATTATTACAAATCGTTTGTTAGAAACTAGTGCAGCTAACGTTTATGCATTGGGTGATTGCGCTGAAGTTGACGGACATGTTCTGTATTTTGTGCTGCCTTTGATGAACTCTGCCCGAGCATTGGCCAAGACGTTAGCTGGTACTCCAACAGAAGTGAGTTACGGTGCCATGCCTGTTGCCATTAAAACATCGGTATGTCCGGTGGTGGTGTCCCCGCCGGCTCCCGACGCGGAAGGTGAATGGCATGTTGAAGTGGATGAAAATAATGTAAAAGCGCTTTTTAAAAATAGCCAGGGCGATCTATTAGGTATAGCGCTGACAGGCGATAAGGTAAAAGAGAAAATGGCGCTGCAGAAGTTGCTGCCACCGTTAATGTCTTGACCTGTCGTTATTGAGCTAACATTCTATGTGGTATCGCTCTATTTTCTGTCATCTTGTCAGTCGCGACCTTCACCAGCATAGACAATAACATAATCACCGTTAGATACTGATATGGTTTGATGCTATGGTTAACATCAGCCACACATCGCGTGCTGGGTTGGGGCGTGACTAAAAACCTAAATGTCGATATATAGATAATTAAGGAAATGACAATGAGTTTAACTACTCGAGTACTGATAGGCATGCTGTCGGGTTTACTGTTAGGTGTTGTACTCCGGTTATTAGGTGGTGTAGAAGGCACCACTAGCCCATTAGGTGCCTTTCTAGATACTTATCTCGTTTCCGGTGTATTTGAGGTCGTCGGCAAAGTGTTTGTTATTTCCTTAAAACTATTGGTTGTACCCTTGGTTTTCGTTTCCTTGGTTTGTGGAACCAGTGCTCTGGGTGAAGATAATCGGCGAATGGGGCCGATGGCGGGTAAGACCATCTTGCTTTACTTGCTGACTACCGGTATTGCAATTTCAATGGCGTTAATGATGGCGGTTCTGGTTGGACCAGGTGTTGGTATCAATCTCGGAGAAGAAACGACTTATGCGGCTAAAGAAGCACCTTCGATAAAACAGGTTATTATCAATATATTTCCGGCTAACCCGGTTAAGGCTATGGCCGAAGGTAATATGCTACAAATTATCGTTTTTGCTTTATTGTTCGGTGTTGCCGTATCTAAATCGGAGACTCATGGCAAGAAAATTGGAGAATTTTTTACATCGTTGAACGAAGTAGTTATGAAGATGGTGACTTTGTTAATGGAGCTTGCACCTTACGGTGTGTTTTGTTTAATGGCGAAATTGTTTGCCAATTTGGGTATTGATGCCATCGTCGGACTGCTGAAATACTTTTTAACAGTATTAGCTGTTTTGTTGTTACATGGATTGGGAGTATATAGCATATTATTAAAAACATTATCGGGGCTGAATCCGCTCATGTTCTTAAAAAAGATTCGGCCAGTTTGGCTTTTTGCATTCAGCACCGCTTCAAGTGGGGCCACGATACCTGTTACGTTAAAAACAGTGGAGCAGAAATTAGGTGTTAAAAATACAATCGCTTCCTTTACTGTTCCGTTGGGGGCAACCATTAATATGGATGGCACTGCTATCATGCAGGGGGTTGCAACCGTCTTTATCGCCCAGGCATTTAATATAGATATTGGTATCGGCGGCTATTTGATGGTGATTTTAACAGCGACGCTGGCTTCCATTGGTACCGCCGGTGTTCCCGGTGTTGGTTTGATTACCCTGGCTATGGTATTACAACAAGTTGGCTTGCCAGTAGAAGGTATTGCATTAATTATTGGTGTCGATCGCCTGCTTGATATGGTGCGTACGGCAGTTAATGTTACTGGCGATTCTATGGTTTCTTGTGTGGTGGCGAAGACAGAGAAAGAATTGGATACAGATTGGTTCAACAAGGTAGATGCTGAATCAGCGTGAGCAATAAGTGGTAAGTGGGGACAGTAGGCATACAGCGCTAGTGTAAGGTATTAAAAGAGTTTCAGGTTTGCTAAGCCGAACCAGGCAAGTGGATACGGCTGCTAAAGACTACCATTGAGGTTTACCACCAAGAGAATCTGCTAAGCCTTCCAGCTCGTCAGCAGATTCAATGACATGATTTACCACTAATTCAGCTTTTTCAGGATCAAGCTTTAGGCGTTCATACATATCGTCAGGTATATCTTCCATTGGGCCGTCGCCGATACCGCGATCCTTTAACAAACGCAAAGTCATATAAATCAGGTTGGCGTAAACAGCATGGTCGCCTTTGTAGTCAGGATTATGTTGCTGGCGTAATCCCACATAGATTTCCTCTGGCATGTTCCACATTTTCATCAGCCAAGCTGCAATCTGTTCGCGACTGACGCCAATTAGGTGCTCTTCAATAGCGTGGTGACTGACGTGAGGGTTTACTTCCATATAGCGACATATGTTAGAAAAATGTGGTGGAAACACTTCTGCCAGAACTAGGTAACCGAAGTTGTGCAGTAGTCCAGATAAGTATGACAAGCCGAAACTGGGTCGATCGTTTGGATTTATGGCTGTCACCAAACCTTCGATCGTTGCTGACGTATAAACTGCTTGCTGCCAAAATGGCGTGATTTCTTGCACTCTATCAGCGGGCAGTTTAATTGTGCGGCCCAACGCCAAACCCAGGGCTAGATTGAGTACTAAGTCAAAACCTAATACGCGGACAATGGCATCATGGACTGATTTTATTTTACCGGGTGCGCCGTAGTAAGGTGAAGCAGCCCAGCTAACAACCTGTGCCGCTAAGCTAGGATCAGCCTCGACAATCCGGGATAAGTCATTAATATCAGCATTCGGGTCGACTCTTAACTTAATAATCTGAGTCGCCGTTTCTTGCAGCGGTGGAAACTCCAAGGTTTCTTCAAGCCGTTGCTTTATCCTTTTAGTGGTAAAATTCTCTACGGCGTGTTGTACATCATGAGCGTCTTCTGAATCGTCCGGTTTGTAAGTTGTCAAGCCACTAATGGGTACGGCAAAATCCAATGTGTTAGCATCGCGCAGAATTCTTTTAAACTGTTCCCGGTCGAGCTGGAGTAGTTGGTCTCGGCCACCCGATTCCAACGTTATAGAATCGTTACTTAGTATGTTCTGATCGACTACTGTCGGTAGGCCGGTTATTTTTGGCAATGCTGGTAGAGAGTCCAGCTGATGTCTCTCATAGAGCTCACTGAGAGATTGTTTGCTGACGGCTTTTAACGAACGTCCCAGCGCTTCATTTAGCTTGTTTAAATCAAGCATGCAGTCGGCAGAAAATAGTGCCTGTAGCTGACCTTCTTGGTCCTCGAGTATAACAGAGGTGGCAGCGCTAAGTTGTTGCAAGTGTTGATTATATCGTGCGGGGTGGTCGACGATAGTGTCTGGTGTATCCGTGGTTGCATATGATACACGCTGCGCTTTCAGAAGACGTTTAACACTACCTGGAATGGGCATTGACACGTACAGCTCCTCAAGTGATTCAAATGGTCCTGATTGCCAGATAATAAGCTCTATTTACTTGATAAATTGTAGTCGATTTGGTGAACAAGCGCTGTAGACGTTTTTGTTATGTTAGTTGTTAGATGAATCACATTATGTGACAAGCGAACTCACCGCAAATATAAATATCGTTATATTTCAAAGGGTTATTGATGCAACAAAGCGCCGCTAAACGTGAGCATATTGGGCGTTATGACTAAGCCAACGCGTGATAATAGGGTCAACCAGCTGTGGGTAATGTTTTAGCAGTATTTGTGCCGCTTTTTTGGTTTGTGGGAGCAAAGTGGCGTTGCGTTGCAGATTTGCAATGCGGAATACCATTTCACCTGTCTGTCGTGTGCCAAGCACTTCGCCAGGTCCGCGTAATTCAAGGTCTTTTTCGGCAATAATGAAACCATCATTGGTTTCACGCATGACGTTAAGTCTTTCCCTACTTTGTTGTGATAGTGGGGGGTTATAGAGTAAGGCACAAAAACTCTCGATGGCCCCTCTACCGACGCGGCCGCGCAATTGATGTAATTGGGCCAGCCCCAGGCGTTCAGGGTTTTCTATTATCATGAGACTAGCATTAGGCACATCGACGCCGACTTCTATAACTGTGGTTGCTACCAGTAGATCCAGTTTTGCGGCCTTAAAGCACTCCATTACCGCTGTTTTTTCTTTTGCTTTCATGCGACCGTGTATTAAACCAATATTGACTGTGGGTAAGGCAACTTTTAGTTCTTCTGCGGTGGCTTCTGCTGCTTGGCACTGTAGGGCCTCTGATTCCTCTATCAACGTACAAACCCAGTATGCTTGTTTGCCCGCCGTGCAAGCATGCTTAACGCGTTCAATAATTTGTGGCCGCTTTTCATTGCCTACCGCGATGGTCGCGACCGGTTTGCGCCCCGGCGGTAATTCGTCAATGATGGAACAGTCGAGATCGGCATAGGCACTCATAGCTAGGGTGCGAGGAATGGGTGTGGCTGTCATAATTAACTGGTGCGGATAACTATCTCCTTGCTTGCCTTTAGTGCGCAATGCTAGGCGTTGATGTACGCCGAAACGGTGCTGTTCATCTATAATAACTAAGGCGAGATCGCAAAAGTTGACGTCGTTCTGCAACAGTGAGTGGGTACCTATGACAATCTGTGTAGAGCCGTTTTCTATCTCAGATAATACAGTGTTGCGCTTTTTGCCTTTTACTTTGCTGGTCAGCCAGCCTACCGAGATACCCAGTGGTTCGCACCAAGCAGAAAAATTGAGATAGTGCTGCTCTGATAAAATTTCTGTCGGCGCCATAATGGCGGCTTGCTTTTTGTTAGCAACAGCTTGTAATGCCGTTAATGCAGCGACGACGGTTTTGCCGGACCCCACGTCACCTTGCACTAAACGAAGCATGGGGAACGCCTGTGACAGATCATCCTTAATTTCAGCATATACTCTTTGTTGTGCGGCAGTTAATGAAAACTGCAGATTGCCTAAAAACAAGTTTTCTAATTCAGGTATATAGTTTAAACGCGCGCCATTTTTCTGTTGAATTTGATGACGAAGCTTTAGCAGGCTGAGTTGATGAGCCAGCAGTTCTTCAAAAGCTAAGCGTTGTTGAAATGGGTGATTACCGTCTTTTAGTACGTCTAACTTTGCTGCTGGCGGCGGATGGTGGAGATAGTCGAGCGCTGTTTCTAGTGTCACTTGGTTTAGATCGCGTAAAATATCGTTAGGTAGTAATTCTTGCAATGCGCCTCTTTTAAGAAACTTAATGGCTTGAGCCATCAAACTGCGCCAGCGATGCTGGGTTAGACCCTCACTTGTTGGGTAGATCGGGGTCAATGTTGCTTCCAATGGCATGGGTTGCTGGGGATCAATGCGGCGATATTCTGGATGGTAAAGCTCTAAGCCTGAGCTTCCCCTGCGAGCCTCGCCAAAACAGCGTATTCTAGTGCCCGGTGCTAACGCTTGTTTTTGTGCATTAGAAAAATGAAAAAATCGTATTGCGATAGCGCCACTGGCATCTTGAATACGGCAGAGCAAGCTGTAGCGCTTGCCATGCATTACTTGATTCGTTCTAATTTCTCCCTCGATGACGACGGGGGTGTTAGGGATAATGGCGCTGATCGGTGTAATGCGAGTGCGGTCAATGTATCTGAGAGGAAGATGAAATAACAGATCTTGGATGGTAACAATACCCAGTTTGTAGAGCTTTTGGGCGAACTGATCCCCTACTCCTTTCAGTTGGGTAATTGATAATTGACTTAAGTCTGCTTTGCTAGCAGGCCTTGCCACCATTGCCATGATGATTTATACACGAAATACAGTTAATTTTTTGTAATATCTACGACAATACCATGATGGCATCCATTTCGATAGCCGCTGCTCGCGGTAACTGTGCGACACCGATAGCGGCCCTAGCTGGATAGGGTTGTTTGAAGTAGCTTTCCATGATGCCATTAACGGTGTTGAAATTTTCTAAATCGGTCATGAAAATATTAAGCTTAACAATGTCTTGCAGACTGCCACCGGCCGCTTTAGCAACCGCTGATAGATTCTCAAAAACCTGTTTAGTTTGCGCTTCGATACTGCTATCTTGCAATTCCATAGTGATAGGGTCGAGTGGAATTTGGCCGGATAAGTAGACAGTGTTATGGACTTTAATGGCTTGTGAATAGGGTCCTATAGCTTTTGGTGCGTTTTCAGTATGAATAACGGCTTTGTTCGGCATATTGTACCCCTTGTAATTGTTTAATTAGTTAGTTTTTGCTTCGAGTAATTTTAGTCACGGCTTTAATAGTTTTTAGCCGGCGCAAAATGTTCGCGAGATGAATGCGACTAGTGACATGAATCAAAACATGAGCGATACTGATTTTAGCGTCCCGTTCTTCTAAACTAATTTTTTCTATATTCGAATGTTGGTCGGTGATTTTGGTTGCTAGCATTGCGACCACGCCACGTCTGTTTTCTAATTCGATGTGAAGTTCAACCAAAAACTCTCCAGTTACTTCCTGTGACCAATTTACCGGTAGACATTTATCATGATCGCCTTGAAACTCTGCCATATTTTTGCAGTTGTCTCGATGTACAACGATACCGCGACCGGTGCTTACATGGCAAGCGATTGGGTCTCCGGGCAAGGGATAACAGCATTTGGCAAAACTTATCATTAAGCCGTCAGCATTTTCTATAATCAATGGCGCTTGGTTGTTCGGTTGTTCTTCTTTTTGTGGCACTGATAGTTCTGGTAGTAAATGTTTTGCCACAGTGTAGGCCAGCCGGTTGCCTTGCCCTATGTCTTCGAGCACATGATCAAAGCTGGACTCGTTGTTGTCTTTAACAAAGGTTATTTTTTGTTGTTCGGTAATATCTTCGTATTTGCTATTGATTGACATGAGCGCTTTATTGAGCAGCCGCTTACCGAGGGCGATAGATTCACTGTGGCGCTGGTTTTTTAAATAATGCCGGATAGCACTACGAGCTTTACCAGAGATGACGAAGTTAAGCCAAGCCGGATTGGGTTGCGCGCCCGGTGCGGTAATGATTGATACGGTATTACCGCTCTGCAGTGTTTCGCTTAATGGTCGCAGACGCCGATTGATACGACAGGCTACGCAGGTGTTACCGACGTCTGTGTGAACCGCATAGGCAAAATCTACTGGGGTTGCGCCAGATGGTAATTCAAGAATATTTCCCTTTGGGGTAAAAACGTATATTTCATCAGGAAATAAATCTATTTTGACGTTTTCGATAAACTCAATTGAATTACCGGCGCTTTGCTGTAATTCGAGCAGGTCTTTGACCCATTGGCGTGCTCGCTCTTGACTACCTGTTGGTTCATTTTCATTTTTTGACTTATATAGCCAATGAGCGGCAATCCCCTTATCGGCCATTTCATCCATTTCTTCTGTGCGAATTTGTACCTCAATAGGCACGCCGTGCATACCGAACAGTATGGTATGTAATGATTGATAGCCGTTTGCTTTAGGCACAGCAATGTAGTCTTTAAATTGCCCTGCAACTGGTTTATAGAGGTTATGAACAACACCTAGTACGCGATAACAATCATCGACTGATTTGAGGATAATGCGAAAGGCATAGACATCCATGATATTGGCAAATGATTTGCGCTTGACCTGCATCTTTTGATAAATGCTATAAAGGTGTTTTTCTCGGCCAAATACCTTGCCGTCAATATGCTCTTCTTTTAATGCATAACTGATGGCGAGCTTAATTTTTTCTACTAATTCTGTTCTATTGCCACGGGATTTTTTTACTGCCGCTCTGATGCGTCTAGAACGCATTGGGTAGAGCGCATCGAAGCCTAGGTCCTCGAACTCAATACGGATATTGTTCATGCCTAATCGATTTGAGATGGGCGCGTAGATTTCAAGCGTTTCTTTTGCAATACGGCGGCGTTTTTCTGCATGTAGTACGCCTAGTGTTCGCATGTTATGTAAGCGATCGGCTAATTTAACGAGAATAACACGGATATCTTTGGCCATTGCAAGCGCCATTTTTTGAAAATTCTCTGCCTGCTTTTCTGCTCGAGAACTAAATTCAATTTGCGTCAGTTTACTAACGCCATCAACCAGGTAAGCGACAGCTTCGCCAAATTGTTCTTCAAGAGCAGCTTTTTCAATGCCGGTGTCTTCGATCACATCGTGCAGCATGGCAGCCATGAGGCTTTGATGGTCCAAGTGCATATCGGCTAGTATGTTAGCGACAGCTAAAGGGTGTGTAACGTAAGGTTCACCACTACGTCTTACCTGGCCGTCGTGAGCTTGTTGGGCATAATAATATGCGCGTTTGACTTGGTTGGTTTGGTCTGGTTCTAGGTATGCTGAGACCTTTTCTGCAAGAGACTCAATGGTCAGCACCAGTAGGCCTCCTTGATTATTTAACCATTACTTAGGTGAATATTCTGATAGGCAGCATAAGGTAAGAACTTATTGGCGTTTGGGATATTGCCAAAGGCTTGCCTTACGCTGGGTAATAAGCTGCTTATCCCTATTCCAATGGGTCCAACGGACCTAGTCCAGGTATGCTTGAAACAGGTGGTGTGGAAGCAGTGAGGCTAATCTCAGTTTCTGCCAGACTATCAGCCGCCAAGCCAGATAACGATGCTGCTAGACCCGTATCTTCGCCGGTGGGCGTTTGCTGCTCCGAGAGAATACTGGCGTCAATATAGTCTTCTTCAATTTCTCGTAAAGCAACAACGGTAGGCTTGTCGTTTTCCCAGGCTACATGGGGCTCTTTACCGCCGGTCGCCAATTGACGTGCCCTTTTGCTGGCAACCATCACCAATTCAAAGCGGTTTTCTACTTTTTCTAAACAATCCTCTACCGTTACTCGAGCCATACCCTATTCCATCTATCCTGTGTTTATCTCTAGTAGGTTCGTCTACTATTTTGTATTCGTGTTTTGTACTTGTCTTGATCTTGTCATTTTAAGCAATAAACAAGTTGTGCTGAATATACCCGACATAAGTCACATGGTTGGTACGAAAATCGATATCGGGTACCTGGCCAGCAGCACAGTTTACCTAATAATAGACGGATATAACAGTTATTTGCAGTGAAGAATTAACTATTTTATATACTTTATGGAGACTTTAACAGCTCATCCAATAAATCGGCATAGCGTGTTTGTTGAAAAGCCTGGCGTAATTTTACCGCAGACATAATGGATTTAAGGTCGGTTAAAGCTTGATCGAAGTTGTCATTAATAATGAGATAGTCTGCTTCGTGGTAATGGCTCATTTCCGTAACCGCCTCTTGTGAACGCTTGGCAATAATTTCAGCCGAGTCAAGGCCACGGGCGTGAAGTCGGGCAACGAGTGCTTTGCGCGAAGGCGGTAGAATAAAAATGCTGATACAGTCAGGTTTAACTTTATTAACTTGCTGTGCGCCTTGCCAGTCAATTTCCAATATAACATCATGGTTATCATTTAATTGCTGCTCAACCCACGCCCGTGAGGTGCCGTAAAAATTATTAAAAACCTTAGCGTGCTCGAGAAAAGCATCGTTTGCTAGCATGTCGTTAAACTGTTCTAGACTGACAAAATGGTAATTTTCTCCATTGACCTCGCCGGCTCGCATAGCACGTGTTGTGTGAGAAACGGAAACTAATAAGTTATCAACTGATGTCAATAATGCGTTGACCAAGCTTGTTTTTCCTGCACCGGATGGAGCGGATATAGTGTAAAGTGTGCCTGTATAATTAGCCATGAATATATTTCTCATAAATACGACTAGAAAAATGTCTAAAACTAATGTTTGCTAATACCAAGCGGTCTAAAGCGGCTGGATATTAGCAATACACCAAGCTTACTCGATATTTTGAACTTGTTCACGCATCTGTTCAATAAGCACTTTTAACTCGACAGCAGCCTGGGTGGTGTCAGTAACAATGGATTTAGACGACAAGGTGTTAGCTTCTCGATTGAGTTCTTGCATAAGAAAGTCTAGGCGCCGGCCTACCGGCTCATTTCTGTTAAGGATTCGTTTGACTTCTGCAGTATGGGTAGTTAGTCGATCAAGTTCCTCATCAACATCAGATTTCTGAGCTATAAAAACCATTTCTTGTTCCAGTCGCGTGGGTTCGAATTCGTCGGCTAGCTCTACTAGCCGTTCCACCATTTTCTGTTTTTGGGCTGCCAAGATGGCCGGCATTTTTGTTCTTATGCGTGCGACTATAGCATCTATACTGTCAGATCGTTGTTCAATAAATGTTTTGAGCTTAGCGCCTTCGCGCTGGCGAACCGTTTTGAGTTCCGCTAGTGTTTTGTCGAATAGAGCTAATGTAACTTGTTGTATCGTATCGCTATCGGCTTCAGCTTCTTTGATTACCCCTGGCCACTGCAAAATATCCACCGGATTGATTAAAGCAGGCTTTTTCAACTCATTCTGAATTGATTCGATAGCATTGATAAGCTGTTGGGCTAACAATCTGTCGATAGCTATTGAATTGTCTTGATCGGTATTAAGTTGGACTTTTAACTGGCATTCTAATTTGCCTCGTGAGACATGGTTGCGTATCCGTTCTCTCAGCGCTGGCTCTATTTCTCTTAAGGTGTCTGGTAACCGAAAGCCTGGCTCGAGGTAACGGTGGTTAACTGATCGAATTTCCCAGGTGAAGGAACCGATGTTATTTTTTATCTCGCGGCGGGCAAAGGCAGTCATACTCGTCAGCATTGAACGTTATCCACTCTAAACTAGTTGTGTTTCTAAATACTACCCTGTTATTGGAGATTTTTCCCTTTTTACTACTCTAGCATTTATTGATCTAAGGGTATAATGCCGGTTTTATTATCTATTAGAGCAGGTAGCTGTTATGGAAAGACCTAGTGGGCGATGCCCAGATCAATTACGACCGGTGACTATCACGCGAGGTTATACTAAACATGCTGAAGGATCGGTTTTGATCGAGTTTGGCGATACCAAGGTTATTTGTACCGCAACTGTTGACAGTTCGGTGCCCCATTTTTTGAAAGGCAGCGGCCAGGGCTGGGTAACGGCAGAATATGGCATGTTACCGAGGTCTACCGGTACTAGAATGAATCGAGAAGCCGCTAGAGGTAAGCAAGGTGGTCGGACGGTAGAGATACAGCGTTTAATCGGACGGTCACTACGGGCCGCGATTGATCTGCGAAAACTGGGCGAGAATACCATCACCGTTGATTGTGATGTTATACAGGCAGATGGTGGCACACGTACAGCAGCTATTACGGGAGCTGGCGTTGCGGTTGCTGACGCTATTGAGTCGTTATTGGCACGGGAATGCATTAAACAGAACCCAATGCAAGAGTTGGTGGCGTCGGTTTCGGTAGGCGTTTATCGTGGCACGCCGGTGTTAGATTTAGACTATGCTGAGGATTCACAAGCTGAGACTGATATGAATGTTGTGATGGTGCAAAGTGGACGTTTTGTCGAAATACAAGGCACGGCGGAAGGCGAGCCCTTTAGTCATGCCGAGTTATCAACTATGTTAGCCTTGGGTGCTAAAGGTGTGGAAGCACTTATTGATATACAGCGTGAGGCCTTGGGCCAGCCTCTATCCGGTAGCAGCTAATTTGATGGTAGGGAGATGGGCGTTATTCGACAGGCTCTAACCATTTGCTGTAGCGGGATAGTTTTCACAAGTGGGGTGGTTTTTACAATTCATAGTCGTAGTCTACGATAACTGGCGCGTGGCTGGAAAATTGCTGATTTTTATAGATTGATGCGTATTCGATACGAGGCTTAAAGCTGTTTGAAACAACCTGGGTGTCCACGCGCCAGCCGTCGCCATTGCCGTGAGTACCTGTTGGCCACCAAGTATATTCGTCACTATCTGAGATGCAGCATCGAAAAGCGTCGACGTAGCCTAATTGGTTGTACAGTTGATCCATCCATTGCTGCTCGTGGGGTAAGAAGCCGGAGTTGTGCTGATTACTTTCCCAGTTTTGTACGTCCTTTTTCGTATGGGCAATGTTCCAATTGCCACAGATTATATATTTTCGACGCTTGCGGGTAATTTTGTTTAAGTGGGCTTGGAGATCATCGAAGAATTGGATCTTGTTTTCTTGTGACTGAGTTTGATTGGTGGCAGTAGGCGCTAGCAATGAACCAATGCTGATTTCATCGTAATCAGCTTGAATATAGCGACCTTCTAGGTCGGCGGAACTAAAGCCCAACCCTGTCATAATAGCTTTTGGTGGTTTGCGGCAATAAATTGCGACACCGCTAAAGTTTTCATCGACAGCGTCGAAAAAATAACCGTGATAACCTGTCGGAAAAAACAGCTCTTCCTGATCATAGAGTTGCCCTTCCCAAGCACGGATGTCTTGGATGCATATGATATCGGCGTCTTGGTTCGCTAGCCAATTATAGAACCCCTGCTCAGCTGCTTGCCGGATACCGTCAACAGAAAGACTTATAACTCTCATATTCCCCCCCTGGTCGTAGAGTGTGTATGATACCCGACCTTTGGTATGTTTGGTAAATCTAAGCTGTTAAATAGATCATAATTGGATACTACATATGCAAGAATACCAGAATAAATTTATTCAACTGGCTATTGAGCAAAGGGTTTTGTGTTTTGGTGAATTTACCCTTAAATCTGGCCGGAAAAGCCCCTATTTTTTTAACGCGGGAAAATTTAGCACGGGTGAGGCGCTGTCTGCCGTGGGTAGAGCCTATGCCGCAGCAATAATGCATCATGCTGCTAGCGTAGAATTTGATATGTTATTTGGTCCGGCTTATAAGGGAATATCGCTAACGGCGGCCACAGCCATTGCGTTGAACGATCAATATCAGAAGAGCGTACCCTACGCATTTAACCGCAAGGAAGCCAAAGATCACGGTGAAGGCGGAACAATCATAGGCGCGCCCCTAACCGGCAGAGTTTTAATTATAGATGACGTTATTACCGCCGGTACGGCTGTGCGAGAGGTAGTCAGCTTAATTCGTGATGCTGGTGCTGAGGTTGCGGGCGTGATGATTGGCTTGAATCGCCAAGAGCGAGGTGTTGATGGGCTCTCAGCGGTGCAGGAGGTAGAGCGTAATTATCAAATTGCGGTAAACAGCATAGTAACACTTGATGATGTTATAGGCTTTTTGGAACACAGGGACATTTGTGGGCTGGATATGGTGGAGCAGATCAAGTTTTATCGGAAGCAGTATGGCGTCTAGTTTATATAAATTAAATCCTTATAACGATCTGGCCCATTAGAATGACATACTTATTGGTATTAATCGGCAAAAATTAGTATGTGATCGCATTCAATACACTACCGCCATAGAAGGGGCTATTATTGTTATTATAGCCAATTGTGAGATAGCTTAATAAAGCCTAGGGGGCTCCCTCGTTGCTCAAAGATGCCCTGGCAAACTGATACTGTTCGGATCCTGTTGGGATATGGGTATGTTAGTGAAATATCTTACTCAGTTTAAAATTGCTTTTTTTACCGTGACTTTTTCCGTTACGTCGGTTGCGGATATGTATCGATATCGAGATGATAATGGTAAATGGGTTTATACCCAGAAGGTTCCCGCGGAATATATAAAGAGAGGGTAT
>JANQMK010000039.1 GCA_028280085.1 Pseudomonadales bacterium | reverse complement strand
GCTAGGTAGCTCAGCTGGTTAGAGCGCAGCACTCATAATGCTGAGGTCGGGAGTTCAAGTCTCCCCCTAGCTACCAAAAATGGCTCGGCTCTAGGTTCTGGTTCTACTCCATTAGGCTCTACCCAATAAACGGGGGATGGGCATTCGTCTTACTCGATTAATCATACCATCCCACCCACAGTGGACAAGTACTCTCAATCGATAATTTTCAAAGTTTCTAAAGCCATACGCTCGCCTTGATATCAGGTTCCTCCTAGCCGATGGTGCGTTTTACGGCGGAGACGGTCAGCGCGATAGCGGCGACCATTAATAGATTCTTGGTAAAGCGTGGTATGTCATTCTTCTTCAGACTCGGTTCAATTCATCGAATCTAGAGAGTAGAACGGCGTTCCGGTTGGATATCAAGGGGAAAATGATCAACTCCGAAAGCCGGTTAATGCAGCTAAATCGCTTGCGCAGAAATTGTACAAAAATAAAAAAGGCGGCCCGATTAATTCGTCTGGACACATCTTTTAGCAGCATGTGTACAATGTTGAAAGTGTTGCTACTTTTATGTAATGTGGGCTGGTCTCGCGCCCCAGATTTACTGCGAAGACTTCAATAACAAGGAATAAGGAAAATGTTATATGTTTCATCTAATCAAAATATTAACCCGCTCTATCCCGCCTTACCCCACTTGGTGAAGATCTACCAAACTGAAACTGTTAATCGGTACTCAAGCGTTGATCGCGTTTCTTGCCAGTCATCATGTTTTTGCGCAAAGTCATTGTTATCGCGATGATGCTGGCGACATCGTATGCCACCCCGTTGAAGAGGTAATCGTGACCGGTTATCAAACCTCTGGTTACAGCTCTTTTGGTAGCTATTACTATGATTACTATTATAATTTAGCCCTCGGTATCCCTGTCAGTGGGAACTCGTCTTCGCAAAGTAATCAAAGTAATGAAAACAACTTGCCCGAGTGCACGAGATCGGGTAGCACTCGAGATTCTGGAATATCAGCGACGACTATCAGCTTCTGGGAAGCTTATGGACCCGGAGGCCTCTCCGATAACGCGTGGCATGAAATAGCAGAAGAGGCCCAAGAGCAGTTCGGCAATGACGTGCATTATGATGATGCGCTTGGGTTTGTCCTCACCGCTCATACTTTTGTTCGAATGCCAATAGTCGGTACGATTCCAGGTATTTCCCTAACGGTTCCTATTTTCGGAGATCCGAACAGAAGCTTGTATGAGAATATCATGCTTCAAATGGACCGTGAACCCAGGGAAGAAGCGCTGGAGGAGTATGCTTGCCAGTAGTCCAGGGCATAAGGGGCAGTTATTACTGCCCCTTGCTACTTAAATAATAAACTGGACTTGGTATTGAGCAGATAGAACTTTAGGAGTTTAACTATGAAAAAATATCTTTTAGCCGGTGCGAGCATCGTCCTGGTTTCGCTTGTCCTAATCCAAACATATTTTAAAGGCGATTCTCCAGCAGACAAGGTTCAAGCAACCGTGTCTGCTGGCCCCAACCAAAGTAATGATGACGCACTCATCGCAAATATAGAGAACTCGATAAACGAGCCACTTCAGCAGAGTATAAAGACTAAACTGACGTCAAAACAAAATATGTATAGTTGGATTTCTTCACTAAGGGGATTTGAGAATAGCGTCCCGATTGCCGAAGAAGAGTTTGAGGAATACGAGCAATGGTTGAATGACACAGGCGTGTTCATTGAAGACCTCAAAAAATCCGATTACGCAAGCTACGACAAACGTACATTGTATGCACTTGTCGGCCAGGGCGATCTCAAAGCATTCGAAATGCTGAACCGGATGCCAACATATGACAATGCACCTGGAGAAACTGAGAATTTAAACCGTTTAGGGCTGATCTTAGGTTCAAATGACTCTCCTTATGGGCTAGCTGGCGAGATGGGTCGTAATGCAGATAATGCTTACGAAAGTGGCGATTATGAAGCTTATCGCGGTTATTTTGCTGAGCGGCTAGCGATGTATGAATTTGGCAAGATGCGCGGCAGAACGCTGCCACCAGTAGCAATGGATAGATTACTAGATAGTTACAAACTAGATGACGATGTGGAAAAACTTCAAAGACAAGCGCAGTTACGAAGCTTGGAAATCCTAAACGAAGTCAACGGCATCCGAGAGCAAAAAGGTTGGGACTCTCTGAGCACCGACTTGCCTGCAGGAGTGTTAAGACAACAAGCCGCTCTCGGTTGCCGAGGTGATAAAGACTGTATTCGGCAATATGTGCCTCAGGAATATTTGTCGGAATAAAACCATGCAGGATTGCTGACAGCCTAATCTTTCATCTCTACATATTAAGGGCGACGCTAAGAATAGTTTAGCCCATCGAATTTACCAAATGACGCACTTACATTCAGTTGTTTTATCTTAGCCCCGGATTGCAAAAATCGGGGCCTTCCTTTAGCACTGAACTCCACATGACCATCAGCGATTTCTCCGCGACCGGGTGTCCAGATTAAAAAGTGAAGTGGCACGCGGGGAATTTTGATTGTTGCTACTCCAAGTTTTTTTGACATATAGCGCGCATCATCTTCAGTATTGTGTTGGCAAACATAGATATATGTTGAGGCATTCATCACCGATTTATCAACTTCTTGTCCACGCTGTACATATGAAAAAATATCTTATTGGCGGCTTAGCTGTTGTGCTTGCGTTATTTATCGTTACCAAAACCTTGGTAGGTCGTGCTCCTCATGGCTCAAGTGATATCGCTCCAGCTATACCCTCCGACTCACAGAAAAATGCTATATCAGTAACAACATTGGATCAAGGTGCGTTTGAGCACGGTAAAAAACAATTAGACGAGTTGTCTGGCGAGGTCACGGAAACCCCAACTTCGTTAACACAAAAAGTTTACAAATGGATAACGTCAATCGTTGGTTTTGAAGAAGCCATTTTACTTACTGACGATGAGTTTGAAGAGTACCAGCAATGGCAAAGTGAAAACGGTTTATTAACGGATGAACTTAAAAACTCTGACTATGCCAGCTATAATAAAGCCACATTGTATAATTTGGCTCAACAAGGCGATCTAAGCGAGTGCTTGTTAAAGGCGGCAAGCTTAATGCCAAATACCAGATAACTGTGCCGGAGGGGCTTGATGGCATTTAGTGATGTATACCGAAAACATGTTGAATTACTTATCCGTACTTTACCCTATGTTGCAGAAGAAAGCTGCTTTGCGCTAAAAGGCGGAACAGCAATTAATCTATTTGTACGAGATTTGCCCCGCCTATATGTTGATATCGATTATCTTCCTGTACAAGAGCGCAGCCAATCGCTTAATGAAATTGACGTGGCATTAAAACGCATCGCTCAACGTATCAAGGGTGCTGCATAAATAATTAATGAAACAGGACCAACCTTATCATGCTAATGATTGATGCGGATCATGAGCAACAAGCTTTGAACACTAAAAAACCCGAGCCCATTGATTGGGATAAAGTATTAGATCAGGACAATAAGCCAAAGCAAAAAGCGACTGGTGCTAGAGAACAGGCTGACAAGCCGCAAGATATTCTTGATGGCTGGATGGTGGTCGAGGCACTTTCCCCTGAAGGTTACAAAACATCGGAAAAACTGGCTACTAAACTTTACGGTGCATTAATCTCATTTCATATTTGTAATGGTGAGCCGTGTTTTAATGGTCCTCATCCAAGAAATAAAAATAAGCCGATTTACTACCTAGTAAGAAAGAAGCTGTTGCCACCCTCGCTAATTAATCATTCTTCAAAAAACAGGGGTTTTCAACAAGCCGTTTGAGTTACTACATTTCATCAAAAATCTACTACTGTCCACTAACTGGAGCACATCAACATAAACAATTACTTGCCTATTCTCTTCAAGCTCTATATAGCCTCTCAAATCTTTTTCCTTTCCATCAACGAGCTTGTTTATGGTTTTATTATACTCTTTGTTGTAAGCGGAAGGATGAGTCTTAGCATTACCCACAAATATCCTGGTAATCTTCAACCATATCCATGAGCCTTTGCCAACCTTTCCACAAACTAATCATGCCAGGAGGCGGGTCAGTC
>JANQMK010000423.1 GCA_028280085.1 Pseudomonadales bacterium | reverse complement strand
GTTTTCAGCCCGGCTCGCCTGGCTATGCGGAAGGTTGTGTTACTATTACTTGGGCATGTACAGATGGCCCCAATAGGGTTGAGATTGAAGGACAGACATGGGGAGAAGGTAATAATCCAGATGAAGCAGTCGAGAATGGATTAAGAAAAGTTGACGACATTGCAGATTGGTATAAACGTCACCAGGATGTAATGGATATTTTATGCAAAGAAGCAAATTAGCACTACGGTGTAGTCTATGATACGCACTAATTTACTCGTTATGCCAATAGTTGTATTTTTTTTGCAAAGCTTGATGTCTTTGGCGGAGACAACTTCTTCATATGATTGCTTGCTATCGGAAACCGGTCGGTTAGATTTCAGTTTGTGCCAGGCCACACCGAATGAACTCTATAGTGTCGGTTTTGACAATGTTAAGGATATTTCAGCTTTTGATGATTTTGCGTGGGGAGTTAATCTTTTAAAAGCTGCCGCTGCCAGGGACCATGTGTTGGCTTGTGCGTTACTACATGCACTCGGTCGTAACTACGTTATGTTATTGTCGAGACCCAAAGGCAAGTATGAAAAAGTTAGTATCGATTATATAGGCTATCACCAGCAGATAAGAGCATTAAGTCGACAGTTAAACCCTGAAGCGAAGCTGGTCTACGGTTTAGCTGGCTCATTGTTGTCAGCTAATGCCGAAGGGATTAAAGTCGAAGTTGATATTAATGACTGGTTAAATAAAAAAAGTGAATCTTATCTTGAAGCAGGAAAATGGTTTTTGAGATCGTTAGACGACTCCTCAGTAGGTTATCGGCATTATATTTCCTTTCTAAGAGTATACAAAGCTGAACTACTTGGTCTAGATGTTGCTAAAACATACCGTCTTCAACTAGAAGCGATGCTCCTTAAACTAAAAGGTCCTGCTTTTATTCACTATTATAAATCCATGGCAGAGCATTGGTTTGAAACAAAACGTCAAGATATCGAATTAGCAGATGGCGACGCGTGATGTAAACAGAAATAATAACGGCCCCCAATGACGATTTTCGTTTTAGACCTTTTCCTGATTGGAATTTTCAGGAATCAGATTGGGAATTTGATGTTATCTTGGAAGAGTTTGAAGATCTTACACCGACACCGGATGGTTTTCAGCCCGGCTCGCCAGGCTATGCGGAAGGTTGTGTTACTATTACTTGGGCCTGTACAGATGGCCCCAACAAGGTTGAAATTGAAGATTGGACTTGGGGTGAAGGCAATAACCCTGACCAAGCAAGGGTAGATGGAGAAGATAGGTTGAACGATATTATTAGATGGTTTGAAGACCATCCCGAGGTAATGGATATCTATTGCGATGAAGCTAATTAGTATGGTGGTGTAATCTTATGAGGCATTACTTATTATACCGTCTTATGATAATTATATTATTTTTAAAATGTTTTCAGGTATCAGCTGAGCCGATTTCTTCAATTGAGTGTCTAAAATCGGAAACAGGCAGATTAGATTTCAGCCTATGCGATGCCACACCGCATGAACTCTACAGTGTTGGTTTTGACCACGTTAAAGATATTTCAATTTTTGACGATTTTACATGGGGGGGCAATTATTAGAAATCGCTTGTGAGCGTGGCCATGCATTCTCTTGTGCATTGATGAACGCATTAATTCGAAGTTACCATACATCTAAAGAATCGAGGGTGAGAGATTTTTTTAATGAATTCAAGGCTAGTACTTATTATTTTAAGCTTGCAAAGCTAAGTCAGCAGAAAAATGCACAAGCCCAACTTATTGATGGATTAGCTCATTCACTTTTGGTAATTGACGTAGATGGTAATAAACCAGATATTGATATAAATGACTGGTTAAATAGAGGTAAAGATCCATACATCGAAGCAGCAAAGTGGCATTCAAAGCTGTTTGACTATTCGAGTGTTGATTATAGACATTACACGTCTCTGATAGGGGTGTATACGTCAGAATTGTTAGGTTTAGAAACGGCATCGCGGTACCGTATTCAAATAGAAAATATGCTCATCAAATTAAAAGGTAAGGCCTTTGTGCAATATTATAAAGCATGGGCAGAGGATAGTATTGGTCGATAACGCGAACAGGGGAATATCAAACTATTACTAGATGAATCCCAATATGGATAGAACAATAAACCTTGTAACATGGCAAAAATATCTTTTCTAGTATTTAAAACTATTTTATTGTTTTTGGCTTGGCAGCAAGTGCTTGCAGATCCGGTTTATACCCCCATTGAATGTCTTCAGTCAGAAACAGGCCGATTAGATTTCAGCCTATGCGATGCCACACCGAGTGAACTCTATAGTGTTGGTTTTGACAATGTTAAGGATATTTCAGCTTTTGATGATTTTACGTGGGGCGTTAGTCTTTTAAAAGCCGCTGCAGATCAAGATCATGTGCTTGCTAATGCTTTGCTTCATGCACTTGGCCGCAACTATGCTGTTCTTTTTAGCTCGCGATCAGAAAGTAAATACGAAGAGGTAGATATTAACCCCTTTAAATACTACTTTAAACTGTCTAGCCTTAGTGGACAGTTAGATGCTGAAGCTAAACTTATTATAGGCCTTTCAGATTCGTTGTTATCTGTAGATATCGAAGGGGTTAAGACGGATGTTGATATTAATGATTGGTTAAGTGGTAGAAGTGAACCTTATCTTGAGGCAGGTAAATGGCTCTTAAGGTCGATCGATAGTTCAACAATTGATGGCAGGCACTCTATTTCACTATTACACGTCTATAAATCGGAACTTTTAGGACTGCAGATTGCCGGGAGCTATCGACAGCAATTGGAGTCCATGCTCCTTAAGCTAAAAGGTCCAGCCTTTGTCCGCTACTATAAATCCATGGCAGAACATTAGTTTGAGACAAAGCACCAGGATATCGAGTCGACTGCTGAAGATGCCTAATATAAACGGGAATAGTAAAATAAAGAGAAAAATTAATTAGACCATTCTGTTCAACACCGGTGTCTGTTTTAATAATTTTATCTTGGTAGTAACTGATTGTTGTTTAGTTCCTGCATTCAGCTAATTCTGAACGCAAGCTTGGGGTGTATGCAGCTGTATACTACCCCGGCACTCTATTAACCCCATAAATCCACGAAAGGACGCCATTTTTTGAGGTAGTTCTCAAAAATGACGTTGCGCGAAGATATCGTTTGGCTAGCTGATGAACTTATGGTACATATCGTATGAATAACTGCCATACAGATATAAAACGGTAAAGTTACCTATCGGTTGGGTATAAATAAAATAGCAGTGATATACATAATAAGTGGTATGAATAATAAAGAGTTGAAGACCTAGGCTGATCCTGCCAAGCAAAGTAGTTTACTTCGCTCAGTTGGGTAAATTATATGAGCGTGGACACAGTGCGTTTTCGCAAAGTGTCAAGAAGTGTCAAATAGTCAGTGTCGAAAAGCCCTGGAAAGTAGAAAAAGAAATAGAAAAAGCAAATTAATCAAATTCGTCGATAATAGATTACTAGTTGTCACGGTACGCAATTGTTGCTGATAATTATGTTTATTATTGTCAATAGACAAACAACTATAATGTAATGTGAGTGGTTCCATGATGAGAAAATTAGCCATTACCTTGTTTGCATTGGTAACTATCACGTCTTGTGATTTTATTTCTGGCGTTGACGGAGTACCTGCCAATGGTCCAATTGGAGTCACGTTTACAGATACTGATACAAATATCACTTTTGGTGGACCGGTAACAATAACGCGTGCCATTAATGAGCTTGATATTACCTCCTACCAAATTACCTGGGGAGGATTAGGAAATTGTATCCCCATAGGCAATGTCATCGGACAGGTAAGTCCTGTTGGTTTCGGCAATATCGTTTTTAGCATTCCTGTCGGTACTACCAAGCCAGTTGCGGCGGATAAAATTCTTGTTTTTTCAGCTAACTCTTTCGGGCAAAATCTAGATTGCGCTTTTGTTGAAGTAGTCAATGATAATTCCAATGCCCAGGTGCCGAGTACGCCACCTGACGCAGTATCTTTCACTGATGTTGATGATAACGATACAATCGGTGGTACGGTTAATATTACCCGTGCGCCAATAGAGTTAGATGTGACGAGCTATGTATTACGATTCGGCAGCGGCGGATGCAATATTCAAAATAGCTTTATCGCAGAAATCGACAAGACGGGCTCTGATCTGGTTTATGAGATCCCTCAAGGCACTGTTGTTCCGCAGGGTGCTACCGAAATTTTGGCCTATACCAAGAATCCAATTGGTGAAATGCCCGACTGTGAAAATGCAGCGACAATAATTGAAAACTTTATTGACAATACTGCAGTGGTGACGATTCAGCATTTTTCCGGCTATTGTCTCGAAGCCGTTAGTAGCTTGTTGGGAGGTCTGAGAACGGCCATCTGTGATGGTAGCCTAAATCAGAGCTGGGAGCTTGTCGACGAGGCGGGTAACGGTAGTGATTTTGTCGTGATGAGCCGGGGCAACGAGAATCTTTGTATCCAGTCAAATTTTGGCTCATCTACCTTTATTGCTAGCCTTTGTTCAAGTTCAGAGTTCCAAGTTATTAACTTTGGCGATCCGACTCCGCGCTTAAGTGGTGGTGGTAATTACTATGAAATCCGCAACTCTAGCTCAATCGGTTCGCAATGTATACGGTCAGATGATAGTCCCAATGATCCCATTGAGCCAATCGAAGCTGATAATTGTGATGATGACGTTAAAATTAATTGGGTCATATTGGATCAGAACTCTCAACCGGTTGATTTCCCCTTATTCTAATTTGTAGGTGTAACGTAAAAGAGTAGCAAGGCTGATAGTTCGTTTCTTGTATGTGCTATTGGTCTTATCCCCCTAGACTCTATCATACTAAAAAGCAGGCTTGTGCCTTATGCGTTTTCAGTATTCAGTAATAGACTCAGTAAATGGAGATGACGCCTTGATACTTACTTATGAGGCGTCGGTCGGTGCCTACCTACAAAGGGCCATTAGTTGATAACAATTGTAACTTAGCGGCGGAATAATAAAATGCGATAGCCCGAAAAAGGGAACACAACAACATATTGGTGGCGGTTTTATGGGGGGATAGGCAGAGCCCGTTGATAGCAATTGGGCTCTGACGCATTCATTACTGTTGTTATTTATAAAATGGGTTTCTTCGCCGAATTGAGCTTCTGTTCGCGCTCTTTTCTAATTTTCTCAGCCTCGGCTATACTGTATTGCACGGTATCTTTATTAAGGGATTCCAGCCGCTGCAAATCGTACATGATAACGTAGTAGCCATGTACGGCTCCCTGACGATCTTCACTGGTTGCTACTGTTAGTATCTTGCCACAATGCGCCAATTGGCCACCTGAAAATGTCGCTGGATTTGATACTTTGCTAATCATGAGGGCTTTGCTTTTTATATCATGTGGGTTTACACCAACGTTCAAATTGCCTGTACACGCCGCTAGTTTGTTTAAATCCGTGATTGGCTGACCGGATGGCGTAACGCTCCAGGACCAAACATGGCTGTAATCTCCCCAGGCTGGATTGTGAGGATTGGGCTTTGGTAGCTTCTCAAATTTCACCGGACCATATTTATCGACTAGCGCAGCCGTTAGGTTTGCTGCCTTCATCGGTTCCTCAAAATAAGCTTGTCTATAAATTGCTACTGCTTTGCCCAAATGTGGTGGAGCAGCACCCTGAACCCAGATTTCTTCCTTCTGGGTTATATTGCGTCCGCGTTTTAAACCT
>JANQMK010000349.1 GCA_028280085.1 Pseudomonadales bacterium | reverse complement strand
AGGTGGGCTTCGGCAATTTTGTGGCGTTTAACAACAATATGGATATGCCAGACGCTGCTACTATAGAAAAGTCCTGGCGGCCAATATGTTCACGAGATGTCGGTATGGCCGTTGCGGCATGTGGCGGCAGTTGCATTGATACCAGTGACGGCTTGTTTTTTTCAATGCGGCAAATGCAAAAGGTGGGTAAGCTGGGGTTTTGCATTGACCATGCCTTAGTGCCATATGCGTCAAAAGCAAAGGAGGTAGCACAGGCTATGGATATTCCGCCAGTGTTGCTTGCTATTGGTGAGGTGGGTGATTATGGGCTATTATTTACAGTTCCTCAGCAGCAAGAAGAAGTATTTCTAGATATTACGCGCAAGCACTCGAGTGAGATAACAAAAATTGGTTGCATCATTCCTGAAGAGGGCATTTATTTTCGTCAAGAAGATGAAAATATTTTAATTGATCTCGATGTTTTAAAAGAAAAGCTAGATAGTCATGAAGAAGGTAGTGGTTACGTTGCCGAGCTCATTGACTTTGCCCAAGCAATAGATTTTTAATCGAAAGGCGGCTATATGGATAGCTGGCTTAACGGCAACACCACCTATTTATTTGTCAACAGATCGGCAAATAATGGGCGTGGTGGCAAGCTCTGGGATGGCAGGGTGGGGCGTGAGGTAAAGGCAAGATTATCTCCGGTCGTTTATGAATATGAGCCTCCAGCAGATAGTTTTAAGATACTTGAAGAGATATCAGCGCAGGAACAAGCTTTTAATATTATAGTTTGCGGTGGTGATGGGACCGTTAACCATTTTATAAATGAGCTGATAAGTTTGAGAGGAGAGCATTTAACTGGGGTTTGTTTTGGTGCTATTGCGCTGGGGTCCAGTAATGATCTGCATAAACCGCGTAAAAAGTCAGACTGTTTAGGAGTGCCGGCAAGCATAGATTTTAGTAAATCTAGGCGAATTGATATTGGTAAGGTTCAATTTACTGATGAGCTAGGAACATTGAAAAATCGATACTATCTTGTCAATTCAAGTATAGGATTTACTGCTTCAGCTAACTACCTGTTCAATCGAGGCGATTATTTCATCGATAAGATGAAAAGCAAGAGTATTAATTTAACTATTTGGTATACCGCACTTAAAGCCTTTTTTAGTCACAAGAACGTTAAACTGTTGATAACAGATGATAACGGCTCAAGTACGCTTCACGTTTCAAATATGAATCTGTTGAAACGAAGGTATGTTGCAGGTAGTTTTTTTTATGATGAACAAGTTGGCTTAGATGATGGACTGCTAGGGGTTAATGTCTGCTATAACATGAATAAAGCTGAAATGGCTGTCGCGCTGCTCCAGCTAACTATCGGAAGGTTTAACGCTGCAGCCAAGAAAAGGTCTACAGTCGTCGACAAAATAAATATTGAAAGTGAGACGGCTATCGTGCTGGAAACTGATGGAGAGGTTTTTCTCGCTAGGTCGATGCAGTTTACCGTCTTAAAACAAGCAGTTTCCTATGGTTCTGCGGTGTGACAAGGCAGTGTCAAAAAGCAGTATAGTATGACGATCACCACGCATAACGCACAGCGTACAACAATATAACGTACAACAAATAGTGTAGAGAAGGATATGCAATGACTGAGAAGACGTATTACACGCCATTAGATTTCGGATTTTGGACCCGCTATTGGGAAACCATGCGCCCCTATGTATTGTATGTTTCTGCCTTTACCGGCTTGGCGGGGATATCATTAGTTAGCGACTATAGTCCAGGCATTGTTATATTAAGCACCATCGCTTGTTTTTTTATTTATGGCTTAGCTAATGGTGTGGTTGATGTCTTTCATATTAAGTGTGACGAGATATCTGCTCCGGAGCGCCCATTAGTGAAAGGTGAGATAGGAAAAGTACCGGTGTTACTTGTTAGCATGCTGGGTATATGCCTTGCCTTTATTTTTGCTGTGTCTGTCAATAGTCATACTATAGTGCCCAGTATATTTGCGTTTATCGCACTACTGTTATACACGCCACTGAAAAGAACTTGGTGGGGAGGCCCACCCTGGAACGCCATTATAGTAGCTATCCTGCCATTTCTCGGCTTTATTATGATCTCTCCAGAACAAGACTCGTTACGTGAAACCCTAGCTGCTATCGAAAATCCTAACTTGCTATTCACCTTACTTGCGGTCGCATTCGCTTACGCCAACTTTGTGCTAATGGGTTATTTGAAGGATATTCGTGCTGATGCAGAAACAGGGTTTAACACCTTTGCGGTGAAGTTTGGCTGGCAGCCAACTATTATATACAGCCATATTTTGTGTGCTCTAAGTGCTTTTAGTACCTTCATGGCCATTTATCCTGAGCTAGATTCATTAGCGGGCACATTGGGCGTTATTGTTTTAATCGTTGCTGTCATTGTCAATATGATAGGTCAGATTGGTGTACACTCGGTTCGAGAAGAGGCTAAGGTACATAAACCCTTGTCGTTTGTACTTCGGGCTTTGGCTTTTTACTGTCTAGCGATTATTTTGACATATAAACTAGAATGGTTGCCGTTTGTGTTATTACTCTACGCTGGCTTTGAATTCACGTTAAGAAACAGGCCTGATGAGTCACAACTATAAGTGTTAGATAATATAATGGCGAGATAAATTCTATCTATTAATGATACCAATTAATCAGTGAAGGTGGTTTGACGTGGATACAGATGTTACGAATATAGAGACAGAAGAGGTTGCAGAAACAGAAGTAGATATCGCCGAAGAAGATAAGGTTCGGTTTATTGAGGAAGTATCGCAATACATTGACAGTGATACTTTTTCTGGTAGTACTGAAGATTATATTATGGGGTATATTGACAGGGTACAAGAGCCTGAGCTGTTGATATTAATTAAGGGAATTTTTGAAGATGACAAGCTTACCACTACTAAGATGTATGATAAGTGGGCTGGCTTGTATGACTTAGCTTTTCCTGATCGCACTCACGCTAATCGTCTCATTTCAATGTTAGATAGCGGCGTCAAAGTTAACAAAGCACTTGATTTAGGTTGCGGAACCGGAGAGTCCACCATTCCTTTGCTAGAGGTCTCCGATAAAGTGGTGGCCATGGATGCCAGCTCGGAAATGTTAAATATCGCAAAAGATAAACTTGCTGATCGAGCAGTAGATTTCATGCAAGCAGATTTTCTACAACCACCGGGAGAATCGTTAAAAGACTTTGACTTGGTTCTCAGTGTTGGTGTAACCCGCCATATACCTCTCGGCGAGGAAGACAACTTTATGCGCTTTATATTTGATGCGCTCAAGCCTGGTGCTACGGCGCTGTTGTCATTTGTCACTAGAAGGGGTTCATCGGCAGATTGTGCTATCGATATTGCATTAGAAAAATGGTTGTTTGATCGTGGTATCAATGACAGACGCTTTGATAACGAATTTATTGGTGAGTTAATTAGTGCTAATGGTTTTACAGTAAAATCAACCACTAGCATGGAATCAAAATATTTATACGACAAGCAGTTATTTGAGTTGGTAAAATCCGAGACTACCTAGTGTTTAGTACTTATGCGTTATGTACCTATGTGTTATATACCTAACACTATCCAGTACCCCTTTCTGTGGCAAAGGGGTACGGAATAAAAAAGGGTTACTGGATAAAATAGATAAACCAAGCTTAACCAAACAGGCAAATAAAATAATAAAAGCAGTTGCGTGTTAGGAATATACCATCATATTGTGGATATTAGCCAATGATGTCTCCCAACGGCAAGCTGTTCAGCGGCTTGCCTGTTAAACGTCGTAGCGCGTTGGCTACCGCTGGCCCCGCTGGTGGGGTGCCGGGCTCGCCAACACCAGTCGGTGCCTCCGCCGATTTTACGATATGCACTTCAATATCTGGCATTTGATTGATACGCAATGGTGTATAGTTATGAAAGTTACTCTGTTCCACCTTGCCGTCCACCAGGGTAATCTTTTCGCCCAATACTGAGCTTAATCCATAACCGATTCCGCCTTCCATCTGTGCTCGCACAATATCAGGTGTTATAGCGATACCACAGTCTACGGCGCAAACGATTTTATCTACGGAATAGCTGCCGTTATCATTGAGGGTGACTTCAGCAATCTGAGCAACGTAGCTGTTAAAGGAACTATGCACGGCAACTCCCTGGGCGCGATTGGCGGGTAACGCTTTGCCCCAGTTGGCCTTTTCAGCGGCGAGTTTTAACACGCCTGCGTGCCGCGGAGCCTGTTTGAGAAGCTCCAACCGTAATGCCACCGTGTCTTTCTTTAAGGCGTGGGCCAGCTCGTCGAGGAAGACTTCGGTGGCGTAGGCATTATGGGTATGGCCGACAGAACGCCACCACAGCACGGGCACACCGACTGGCGCTTCTTGGCCATCGACCCGTAAATTGGGAATACTATAGGGTAGGGTGCTGCCGCCTTCCGTAATGGCCATATCCAGTGGCCCCTTAATCATCGCTTCAAAAGGAGTGCCTCGCAGAAGGGACTGGGAGATAATACGTTGATGCCAACCGGAAATATTGCCGCCTTTGTCAATACTGGCACTCAAATGGTGGTAGGACATCGGACGGTAGCGACCGCCTTGCATATCGTCCTCGCGAGACCATTGTAGACTGATCGGGGCTTTGGGTTGCATAGCTTTGGCAATCATGGCGGCTTCAGCCAGATAGTCGCTGTCAGGTACGGCCCGGCGCCCAAAGCTGCCACCCGCAAATTGAGTATGAATAAAGACCTGCTCTGGCGCAACGCCAACCACATGTGATAGCACCTGTTGATCTATAGTAGGAACCTGGGAGCCAGTCCAAACATGGCAGGCTTCACCTTTCAATTCGACCACACAGTTCATCGGCTCCATGGCTGCATGGGCGAGATAGGGGAATTCAAATGCCATGTCAACAGTCTGCACTGCCTGGGACTTGGCTTTATCAACGTTGCCATCGTTGCGAACTGCATGGGCCGGTCCTTCCGCCAGTTTGCGGAAGTCCTGCATAATCTCTCCAGAGCTACGTTTTTCACTGTTAGTTTCGTCCCATTGGATACGAAGCTTACTGCGTGCTTGATTGGCAGTCCAGAACGAATCGGCAACTATACCCACTCCTCTTGGGGTTATGACAATATCCTTAATACCGGATAGTTTTCTGGCTTTGCTGTCGTCAAGATTTTTGATAGTGGCGCCAAATCTCGGTGGGTGGGCCATAGCAGCGTACAGCATCCCCGGGCGACGGATATCGATAGTGTATTGTGCTTTACCCCGGCTTTTTTCGGCGCTATCGATACGTGGCAAGTGAGTACCTATCAGAGTGAATTGTTCTATATGCTTTAGTTGAGGATCATGTGGCGGTGTTTCCAGGGCGGCGACTTCGGCGAATTCACCAAAGCTGGCTTGTTTACCTGAGCTGTGTTTTAACATGCCTTGTTCGACACTAATTGTGGTTGGTGAAACTCCCCAGCGTTTTGCTGCCGCTTGTACCAACATGTGTTTTGCTGCTGCGCCGGCTTTACGCAATTGCAACCAGGAATTGGCGATGGATGTCGAACCACCGGTACCTTGCGCTGGTCCCCAATGTAAGTTGTTGTAGCGGTTAGTGTCTGCTGGAGCGAACTCCCAGCTCATTTGCTGCCAGTCAGCGTTGAGTTCCTCCGCGACGACGTCGCGGAGGAACTCAACGCTGCC
>JANQMK010000344.1 GCA_028280085.1 Pseudomonadales bacterium | reverse complement strand
GGCGGCATACAATAAGGCATTGTCGCTGCAAGCAGAAAGTGCCGCAGATCGCTCTACGTTATTGCGTAATATGGGGCATGTTTGTCGTATTTTGGGTCGTCATGAAGCTGCTAAATCATCTTACGCAGCGGCATTAGCGCTCGAACCGAGTGATAAACTCGCGAGGCATGCCTTGGCTTTTGCGCAATTAGCAGAAGAAGATTTTAATGCTGGTTGGCCTAATTACGAGGTGCGTCTGAATCCGGGCATGGTAGGTATGTCATTACCTCGACATTATAATCTACCTGTGTGGTCTGGAGAAAGAGATGCCAAAATTTTCTGTTGGACTGAACAAGGTGTTGGTGATGAAATTATGTTTGCTCAGTTCGCCAAGACGGCAGCGTCGATGTCCTCATTATGTTATTTGGAATGCGATGCCCGTCTAGCTTCATTGTTTAGCCGATCTTTGCCAGGCGTTACTGTTTATGCCAAGCCAAAAGACCGTAATAAATTGGTTGAGCTTGGGCGCAATCCTCCTGCTAAAGAAACATTTGGTTTTCATTGCGCTATAGGAAGCCTGCCGGGTATTTTGGGTTTTAATGGCGAGTTCAGTCCGCCTGCTAGCTATCTATTAGCGGATGAAAAACGAGTCAACTATTATCGCGATAAATACCGTAATACACCAAAAGATTTAGTCGTTGGCATCGCATGGAAAACATCTCGTAAAAATAGTAGTATCGACGGTAAGATAAGAACTATTGACCTCAATCAGTTTGGTCCACTGCTACAATCCAATCAGGTAATACAGTTTGTTAGTTTACAGTATGGTGATACTGCTGAGATAGCGCATGTGAACCACCAGTTTGGGGTATCAATTATTCAGGATGAGCAAGTCGATGCGATGGTCGATTTAGATGAACTGGCCGCACAAGTTAAGTCGGTTGATCTGGTTATCAGTATTGATAATTCGACAGTACATCTAGCCGGCGCATTAGGGGTGCCGACCTGGGTGCTATTACCGGCAGTCGCAGATTGGCGATGGTTTCGAGATAGAAATACTAGCTTATGGTATCAATCATTAACCCTGTTTAGACAGCAGCAGTTGTGGCAATGGGATGAGCTGATCACGCAGCTTGGTGAAAGACTAAAGAGATGGTCCGCAAGTGTGTGAACATGGTGATAGGTTAGAGAATTTAATTAACGAGGCATTGCTATGTCAGCAGCAAAGCCGAATAGCCGACGCGATACAAAATTATACCGCGGTATTGTCACTTGAACCTGATCATGAAGAATCTATTCGTTGTCTTGCCTCGCTGAGTCTGGAGTCCGGAGATTGGCAAGCAGCACTTTCCTACCTTGATCGGCTAGTATTACTAAACCCTTCGGATTTTGAAGCTAGAGTTAACCAAGCTGAGTTGTTAAAGCGAATTGGTGATATAGAGCAAAGCTATAAAAATTATCAAGCTTTGGCTCGCGAATACCCCGGCGAGCCCATTGTACTATTTAACATGGCATTGGTGGAACAGTCAGAGCGTCGGCTGGAAGATGCTATAACACATCTGATAGCAGCCGTAACTGCACGCCCAGAGTGGTATGATGCGTTGTTCCGGCTAGCCAATCTTTATCATCGTACTGAGCAATATGAATCTGCTATAGAGTACTATCAGCGTTGCCTCACGGTTCGATCGGAGTGGCAAGTTTACTACAATCTTGCCCTAGTATTTATTCAAACCGGCGATATCCAGTCTGTCGAGAACACAGTATCGCAGGGTATAGCAAAGGTATCTAGTACCACAGACCTGACGGGCGATATTGAAACCTTGGCTACCTTATTAGATAAAAAGGCGGACAGTTTTATCCCATTACAACGCTATGATGATGCCGTTAGTTATGGTCGAAGTGCTTTAGCGATTTACCAGCAGGTCAGACAAGCATATTGTCCTTATTTGGGCGGTAAATTGTGTAATTTGCTGGTTGATCTGGGTAGGTTTAAAGAGTCGATAAGCATTTATCAATATGCGCTCCAACTGGGGTATGAATCAGTGGATTTGCTTAATGACTATGGCCGGGTATTGTTGCTGCTTGATTACAATGATAAAGCAGAGCAAGTTTTTCGACGAGCGTTGTCAATAGATAGACGTAATAGCAACATTTTAGCTAATTATGCTTACTTGCTTGCATCGGAGGAACGATATGACGAAAGTATTGAATTCTGTGAGCGAGCTATTGATTGTAGCGAAGAAAAGTCAAAACACTATCGTAATTTGGCTAATATCTATTTTTTATCGGGGCGGCTGCGACAAGGATTAAGTGCATTAGAGCAAAGGGAATCTTCCAATGCATTATCTCTTCCCCTACCTGACTGGTCCGCCAGAAACAATAAACTACTTGTTGTGCGAGAGCAGGGGCTAGGTGATGAAATGCGTTACGCTAGCTTTTTACAATATTTATTTAGCGAGCATGACCTATGTTGCTGCGTTATGTGTGATGAGCGTTTAGTATCCTTGTTTGCTCGCTCTTTTCCCAAGCTTGAAGTAGTGGGGGCAACCGGACTTAGGCAAGACCAAGCGCTCCAAGATTCATTTAATTGCGAAATTCGTTCGGTTAGCTTGGGCTTGAGATATTTAGCTGAAATAACCGCTAGCGTAAATGACTTTCGTCAAGGTATCAATCAAACACCAGCGTATAGTGGCCATCTTATTGCTGATGCTGATAGAGTTATTTACTACAGAGGTATTTGTCAATCTAGGCCAGGCAAGATAAAAATCGGATTTTGTTGGCGCAGTGCAGTCAATATTTTGCGGCATAGATTGCGTTATCCTGAACTTAGTTTGTTTGAGTCCTTATTCAAAAGTAGGGATATCACATTGGTAAATCTTCAACATCAACCAACTGACGATGAAGTGAGCATGATTCATAGCTGGTTAGGAGCAGAACGTTACCTGAAAATTGATAACTTTAATTTAAAGGATGATCAAGATGAGCTCGCTGCTCTGATAAGTAGTCTTGACTTAGTGATATCGCCCTCGACAACGATGTTTGAATTGGCTAGTTCTGTCGGCGTGCCAACCTGGGTATATAAAACAAAGACAGACGTTGACTGGACGTTTGCCGAAAGTTTTATTCGAGTTTTTTATCATCAATTGAAGGTGTTCAGCAAAAAGGGCTATGAAGAGTGGCATGTGGTTATTAACGATATGGAGCAAGAGCTTACTCAATTGCTGTCTGAATGATGCGGTGCCTTAATTAAATATTGCTAAGTTCTTGGTTAATAGCTTTGATGACTGAAGGCCAGTTATTTCGTGATGTTTGTCTAAATAATCGTGCGGATGGGTACCAGGGACTATCATTTCTATTGGTTAACCAGCGCCAATCAGCAACATGGGCTAACATGATCCAGACTGGTTTTCCCATTGTTCCAGTTAAATGAGCTACTGATGTACAAACAGAAATCACCAAATCTAGATCTTCGACGATAGCGGCTGTATCGCTATAGTCTCTAATATAGGGCGATAGGTCGGTAAGCTTATTGCTAATATCAGCGTTAGCGGTATCGCCAACTTGTAAACTAAAAAAGTCAATATCACCGCGGTTTAATAATGGCAATAGCTCCACTGGTGACATCGAACGTTTATAGTTGGAAAGATTCTTTGTTGAGCCAGCCCACACCAATCCAACTTTTTTTCGATTTGATGAAAATATTTCTAGTAAGTCTTTATGTTGTTGTTTTTTCGTTTGCCAATAGTGTCGCGAATCTTCAGATGGCTTAAACAGGGGTAAATCTAATGGTATGTATGTTTCATCAATGTCTAAAATAGCAGGTAAATGCAGTAGGGGGCAATAGTAGTCATGCTCCGGTATATTCTGGTAGCTGGTGATTAGTCCTGCGATGCCTTCAATTGATTGAAACAATGTCGCAAGTTCCTTTGGCGCGGTGATGTATAGAGATTTGCAGCGAGGTACGATTAATTTTACTAGCCTAATAAACTGTATATTATCGCCAAAACCTTGTTCGGACAATATGACGATGGTTTTTTCGTTTAAGCTTTCGCCTTGCCATAAACAAGAAGAAGCGCAGTGTTTTCGGTATGGGCTCATGACGGATGATAAATCACGCCATTGATATTCGCGCCAGCCCGTTTGAAATTCACCAGAAATAAGTAAGCCAAATGCCAAGCCGAAGTGTGCGCTGCTGAGTTTGGGTTCTAGTGCTAAAGCTTTTTGGTAGTACGTAATGCTCTGTTTGAACATGCCGAGTTCAAATAATACATCAGCCAGGTTTATTAAAGCGGCGGTAAAATTGGGCTCGATCCCAATGGATTTCTTAAAGACATCCATTGCAGCTTGTAGTTCGCCACGCTCCTTCATTAACACACCGTAGTTATTTAACGTGGTGAGATTATTAGGTTCGATAGCCATTGCTTTTTGGTAGTGTTTTTCAGCTTCAACGATATTACTCAGCTCTTTATAGGTAAGGCCAATATTTAATAAAGCATCAATATACTGTGGGTTTATTGACAGGGCATTATCGAAGGCTGATAGCGCTTTATTTTTATTGCCAGCGGTCGAGTAGGCCAGGCCCAAGTTACACCAAGCTTGAGCTGAACTCTCGGTCTTTACTACGGTCTCTCCCGCGGCTATTGCGTCTTCTGATCGTCCCATTAAACGGTAAGTATCACAAAGATTAATTAGGATACCAGATTGGTTTGGTTGGTACTTTAAAGCGTGTACATAAGCTTCCTCTGCATCATGGTAACGCCCTATGCTTTTATAAGCATTGCCTAAATTGCAAAGCCCATCACTATGTTGGCTATCTAGGGCAATTACCTGTTGAAACAGGTTGATTGCCTTTGTCATGTGGTTTGACTGTAATGCGAGAACGCCTCGGTTATGTAACACACCGATGTTGTCTGGGTCAGCTTGTAGAATTTTTTCGTAAAGTAAATCGGCTTGTTTAAGATTACCCGCCTCGTGTTGCGCTAGTGCCTGTTGTAATAACGCTGGTGAAGATAATGTGTCAGACATAGTAGGGCTCAACTGCGGAACTTAGGTTTATAAAAATTAAGTCTAGCTTAGATTGGTCAGGTTATTAATTAAACAGTATGTGCTGATAGCGTGCAATAATTTCAGTGTTGACTTATATGGTGTTTCAGAAGTGCCCTAGTTAATGGTTACCTGTCACTACTTTGACTGCTAAAGGTTATAT
>JANQMK010000419.1 GCA_028280085.1 Pseudomonadales bacterium | reverse complement strand
TGGTTTAAAATCGACGGTAAGGCGCGCTATGAAGGTAAACGTAAAGGTGGGCGCACCTAATCGTTACGGCGTACGTCAGCACTTTGCGGTACCGCCCTGGTCCGACTATGTTGAGGTACATTGGAGCCCACATGCAGAAGCCTACGTTACCCCAGTAGACGAAAATACCGTGGGTGTCGCATTATTATTTGGCGAAAAATTTCGTCAGCAAATGAGCCAGCATGGCAACGCTTCTGAACTCGAGGCCGGTAACTTTCATAAACGCGCGCTCAATCACTTTCCCTTTTTGCGCGAACGCTGCCTGGAGCCGGCGAGCCGTACGCAGGGCGCAGGCCCATTCAAGACTCTTGTGTCGCAACATGTTGTGGGACGAGTATTATTAATCGGCGATGCCGCCGGCTATTTAGACCCAATGACAGGTGAAGGCATTCGCTTGGGTTTCGTTACCGCGCAAGCGGCGGTAAATACGATTATGGCGGAGCAACCCGCCACCTATGAAAAACAGTGGCGCCGTATCACTCGTCGTTACATATGGGCAACCACAGCCTTGCTATTACTGCGACAAAGTGAACGACTGAGACAATTGATTATCCCCACTTTACAAACCTCGCCCTGGTTATTTGACAAAATGCTAGCGCAGCTGGAATCAGGTGGTAATATATCGCCTTCACGGCTTGCACCCACACTACAAGCTATGGCGAATAAAAACTAAAACTTGGCATGTAGATAGTCCGCAATACATTGGTTACATAAGCCCATAACTGCTAGCGTAAAGGCTCTGAAGAGGAAGCTTGCTTCAGATAGCTCAGTACTATGCGAAATGCTAAAGATCGAAATCCTTACCTCGATAAGTAATCAGTACCTACATTTAATCAGTACCTACATTAAAGTTCATTAAGTAGTTGGGAGTATAGCTAGCATCACAACTATCGTGTCTTGGTTCTACCACAATTAAATTTTATTGACAGCAAGTTTTTAAATAGTTAGCAGAATTTACTGCTGATTTGATGCAACGCATTCAACCGGGCTACTAGTCAATTTTTGGATAGGGACAAATGCTAACTCTTCACAGGGGATTTGGTTATTCCCCGCTAAGCCAAAGTATGACGCCCGATATAGTCGGCAAATGTTTTCTACGCCGGCTTCTATTTGATTGTCCTCAAAGTCAAAATAGATGAAGTTAAAAGAGGGTTGACTAAATACATCTAAATCGCTAATGGAATTATTATTGAGTATTATGCTCAGCAGATCATTGTTGAGAATGATCGTTTCCAATGGCGCAATGTCTGAAATATTATTGTTCGCAAGGCTAAGTTCCGATAGTACGCTGGTTGGCAGTTTGCCAATATTACTTATGTCTACCAGTTGACCATTATCAATGTGTAATTTGGTTAATTGTGTTGACAAATGTTGTTCAGCAAAGGTTGATACTGGATTATCGCTGATATCAAGAACTTCGAGCTTTGGCATTAGCAAATTGGGCACATCTGCTATCAGATTATCTGACACATCGAGTTGTGTCATTTTTCTTAAATTGATTAATGGCGTCAAGTCGGATAACTTGTTTCTCGTGATAGTCAGTTGCTCTAAATTGGTGAATCTTGATAAGGCAGATATATCTGTTAAATCGTTATTAAACAGGTCAATTACTTGGAGCCTACTCGGATCAATAAGATTGGCAGTGATGTTGTCGAAATCAGTTTGATTAATATTACTAGTCAATGCCAAGCGGTTAAGTCTTAACTTACCCAAACTTGCCACATTACTCACGGCTCCTTGAAAATGCACATCATGTAAGTGAATTAACCCCTCTAGCAATGACAGGTCTAACGTACTACTACCCGTCTCATTTTCTCGTCTTACTGATAAAGTCCTAAGGCCGATAAGCTGTTCGATGCCATCAATAAACATACCGTTGAAATCTGCAAATTTGGTACATTTGAGGTGCTTAAGTTGATGTGCATAAGTGGCATCGAATGTATTATCACGCACGCACTGGCTAAACTTGGGGTCATCAAAGGTAATATCGACTAAGGCTACTCGTTGGCTTAAAGGGCAATCTAACGAGTTAATCACCAGATTGACGCCGGTGTTTTCAAACACATCATATAAATCAAATTGACTCGTACAATTGCCTTGGCCGACGGAGACATCCACGTTGTTCAAGTTTGGCAGTCGTAATATGGGTGTAATATCGCTGACGAGGGTCACATCCAATGACAGCTCTCTCAAATTCATTAAGTGGATAATAGCTGAAATATCTTCAATCGCATAATTGCTACAATTAAGTTGCGTAATCTCAGCAACGGTAACACCACTATGGTTGGTAAAACATGTAGACAACCCGGCATCGGTTGTGGCTAGGTCGCTAATATCGATATTATTGTCATAGCTGATGTTAAGGGTTTTCCGGGTTTCGAAGGTCTTCGATTCTAACGGCGATACAACGATCTCTTCGCGGGCAACAAAGGTATAACTTCCCGCTGATGTAGGAAATACGATACGGCTACCTACAGTATGTTCTTTGCCTAAAGGTGTTACCTGTACCGTCGTGTAGGAACCAAGGGAAATGTTTTCTCCCGTAGGGGTTATGATAAAGTAGTCTCTGCTAAGTAGTACGCCAATTATTGGTAACGATGTAGTCGTATGTTTAGATTTTACGGAAAAGCTAAGCTCTAGCGGTTCGCCGGCAGTGATAAACTGTTTGTCTTGAGAAAAGTCAACTTCTGGAGCCCATCTTTTGTCACTACTGGAGCAGCCTGTAGTACCAATCATCAAGAAAAATAGTAGATAAGTTAAAAATAAGCTTCTTTTAATCGTCATTGGCGGTAAGTCCTTCTACGTATAAATTAGCTATCTGTGTTTGAACAATAGCCTTTTTGATCGGCTGCAATTTTTTAATGCACCTTTCTTATAACTCCGCCGGTAACGGGCCTTATCTTGTAGTGGTTATTGGCCTTCAATACCGGACATTATTTTTAAAGTGAGGGGCTTACTGTTTTTCCGGAATTGGAGCATAGGAAGCGCCTTACGTTTTTCTATCAGATATCGAGACAACCCTCCCCAATACCATCGGTAAAGACATCACGAATCCAGCCACCATTACTCTTCTTATAGGAATCTATCACTGATGCATCAAAACAGGTCTTGCCGACATCAAGATAGTCTAAAAGCAGATTATTTGTAGGGCTGAGAATCAAGGTGGTTGCATCTTTACTGCCTTCTAAATCGGCTCTTCTCAGTTGAGACTGATGGCTAAAGTCAAAGCTCAATATGGAGGAATTTCTAGCATAAAAACGTTCTAAAGCGATGTTGTTCGATAGATCAATCTCTGTCAAATGATCATTAGATGAAATACGCAGCTCTATTAAGCGGGAATTGTTCAATAGGTCAATACCACTGAGCCGATTAGTGGATACGTTCAACTCTGCTAACGCCCCATTATGAGATAAATCAATGTTATTCAATCCATTATTGCGCAGATCTAATTCTTCTAACAGCGTATTATTAGACACATCAATTGACGTTAATTTGTTAACGCTAGCTAATAATGTAACAAGCTGGGTATTATTAGAGATATCAATGGATGTTAAATTATTAAAAGACGTGCCTAAATAAACAAGCTGAGTATTGTTAGAGAGATCAAGCTCGACTAATTGATTATCTCGAACTATTAACTGACTTAACTGTGACAAAGGAGCAAGCCATAAATCCGTGATTTTATTATTGCTAATATCGACTGTCTCAAGTAATGTGGTAGCACTAAAATCAATGGCTGTTAGCATATTATTGTGCAAATCTAGCGATTTTAATAAGGCTGCGCTACTTAGATTAAGCGACGTTAATTTATTTTTCCTCACACTCAGTGTAGTTAATTGTGTATTTGCTGAAATATCCAGCTCAGTTAGCCCAAGGTCATTTAAAATGGCTGTTACTAACTGGGGTGCGCCCGACAGATCAATACTGTCCATTCGGCCGACATAGACGGTGCTTCCAAGGATAGATAAAGTCACTAGCTGAGGTTTGTTACCCATAATCACATTACTTAGATTCATATCAGAGAGGGCAATCTCTTCAAGTTGCTCTAGAGCACTTAAGTCAAGTGTATTCAGGCCTTCAATCTCGGAAAAGTTTAAGTGCCGCAACTGAGTGAACTGCTCGAGCCCCTGAGTCGTTGTGAAATCCAACTCTCGACACTCAATGCTCGTCACATCATCGACCTCTGTCCAACCTCTGTCTTGAGCGCGCTGGTTGATACAAAGCGATAGAAAATCATCTTCAATCACCACATCAGCAAAGGCATTGTCAACGCAGGTCACTTGAACGTCTTTTGTTGGAGGATTTCCTAATAAATCGTCAAAAAAGATAGAGCTAAAACTTAAAACGCCAGTGTTAAAAACTATTGTGCAGACTTGGTCTGTCGGCAATGACAATATCTCTACATGAAAATTATAGTTATTACCTGAGGGGTAAAGAGCTAAAGCATTGATAGCTAGGACCTCATATCGACCATCTTCCGTCACCGTTAGTGCTTGGTCTAACGGCTGCCCTTGGTCTTTGACTGTCAACTCGCCATTTAGTCCGCTGACCGACAAGTAGACGCGATCCGCGCACCCTACCGTAGTCATTAAGACAATAAGTAACCCAGCAATTCTAGTTATCATCATAAATTCCCCTATAACTCCAACTCCCGTCTACAACGAACACTCTATCCTCTCCTCACAATAGAAGGTTTTGGCCCCCACATTAACCAGCTCTGGCGAGCAATAACAAGCCAGTAAACTATTCACTAGTCATATATATAGGTTGTCGGCCACGGAAAATTCCGGACAATATTTTGCTAGAGACCATCGCTTGAAGAACAGCCGAGCACGGTGAGATACAAAAATGAAGTATTGTCCTCATGTAACCTATTGATGAGACAATCATGTCATCTAACATAGAGCCCCTGGTTACATGGGGTAGAGTATAAGAACTTATAAACGGCTCATTTCAGTAAATCGTACCTTTATTTATTCTCCCCTCATTGTGTTAGCTGCCATGGCGACATCTCCAAACCCGGGGCTGGTAACTTTCATAAACGCGCGCTCAATCACTTTCCCTTTTTGCGCGAACGCTGCCTGGAGCCCGTACGCAGGGCGCAGGGCCATTCAAGACCCTTGTGTCACAACATGTTGTGGGGTGAGTATTATTAATCGGCGATGCCGCCGGCTATTTAGATCCAATGACAGGCGAAGGCATTTGTTTGGGTTTCGTTACTGCGCAAGCGGCGGTAAATGCGATTATGGCAGAGCAACCCACCATCTATGAAAAACAGTGGCGCCGTATCACTCGTTGTTACATATGGGCAACCACAGCCTTGCTATTACTGCGACAAAGTGAACGACTGAGACAATTGATTATCCCCACTTTACAA
>JANQMK010000333.1 GCA_028280085.1 Pseudomonadales bacterium | reverse complement strand
AACTACTAGGTCGCACATCTACGATAGAAGAGCAGGCTTACTTGTCGACTGGCGGGGCTCGGTTTGGACAATAATCGGTTTGGACAATAAAACGCTGGTAGCTGTTGCTCAATCCCCGCTAAAGTTTTTAGTATCGCCGGTTAGCGAGGTGGCGATATAGAGCACTGTCCGCGATCTGGATTAGGTTCTACTTTTTGATCAATAATATGACTTAACTCATCTGCGCCTCCGACGTAGCGACCCTCAAGCCAAATTTGCGGTACAGTGATAGGTGTTTTCGGTCCCACAATGGGTTTTACGCGCGCCAGCATTTCATATAGAGACCGCGGCTCTTTCACGACGTCGTGATAGTGATAATTGATGTTAGCTTGCTCGAGATAGGCTTTTGCCCGCTTGCAATGTGGACAAGATTCTTTGCCAAAAACATGATTGAATTGAATAGGCGCGAAACGTGTATAAGATGCGATGACGGCCTGGGTGAGTATGCCTCTATTGAGCGCATTGCCTTGGCTAATAACAGTATTCTCTACCAGTACAATGGGCGCGTGCCAACCTCCTTTGAAGAGAGGTTTCCACCATTCGTTCAGCCATGGGCGAATATCAAGCGCCACCGGGATATCATTGAGTTCATTTTCCATGGTGTCTAAGATGATATCTTTGGTCAGTGCGCATTCGCCACAAGGAATCTTAATCTTAAACGGTCCCCATGAACCTTCCCAACGAAAGACAGTTATATTTACGGCTTCTTTTACCATGATGTGGTACCTGCTTAACGTTCTATACCCAGGACGCTGGCTCATTTGCGTCCTGATGACATCCTAACTACATTTAGCCTGAGCTTCTGCTTATAGTTCATCTGTTGTATCGTTATTTTACTGTTAATGTTGTTTATCAGGCAATCTGTAGCGGATTGCTACGCTTTTGTTTTGTGATCTGGCAGCACTTATTGCCGCATAGGTGTCGTTACTATAAGCAGACCTTAATAGTCTTAATAGAAAACATTTGTGGTTTAGCTTAGGCACTTGTGGTTTGGCTTAGGTACGCAAACCCGTAAACAATGTTAAAAGACAGTTTATCATTGACTGCTAAAGCTAAGGGGAAATGACGATGTTACTCATGAGTTGGGTCTTATGTTGGCTAAGCCATGGTGTAGTGGGTCTATCCGGTTGTACTAATGGTGGCGCTAGTATTAGCAATGGCCACCAGCCGCAGCTACTGGGTGAGTTGCTCGATATCGATGTGCTGAGCGCTGTTATCACTAATAACAATATTGTTGATAAAAATTGGATGGGAAAGAACATACTCAATCAAAATATAGTCAATATTAATGGTGTCGTTGTATCGAGTGGTGAGGAAGGTTTGATTAAGGGGAGTGGTCGAGTCGTAACCGAGAATAGGGAGATTGACTCCATATCTAAAATCAAGATATTGGCGCCAGTTGATGTCCAGATTAGTCAAAAAAAGACACCGAGTCTTAGCGTTATTGCGGATGACAATATTGTCCCACTCGTTAAAACTGAACAGATTGATGATTTATTTGTTGTCAGTATGAACGGTAGTTTTAGCACGGAGCACGGTATTAAGGTGGTCATTGGGGTGAGTGAGATCTCGCAGCTTATTGTCAAAGGCTCAGCCGATGTGGATGTGGAAGATGCGTTGAGCTCAGAGTTAGACTTGCAGCTTTCGGGTTCAAGTGACATCAATTTAACCGGTGAAGTAGAAAAGCTGCAAGTAAAGAGTTCTGGTGCTGTGAGCTTATCAGCTAAGTCATTAAAGGCGAATCATGTCGAACTCACCGTGTCGGGCTCTGGCGATGTACAGGTCTATGCCGGGAATTCTATTGAGGCATCTGTGTCAGGTATGGGCGATGTGGTCGTTTATGGTAATCCCAAGCAGCGTGATACGTCAGTTACTGGCATGGGAGAAGTAGCGTTTGAAAGTGGTGATGACTGGGATGATGATTAATGTCAGTTACTCGTTGTTCTCCCCCGAATAACTGCCAGCAATTAACGCTGTTAATGCGCGGTAGGGGCCATTATTCAAATTCTTTAACGATGACGAAGGTTTGATTTAGTTTTGTAGCTGTCTGACCACGATTTCTGTGGTTTGGATAGTGTCACAAACATTACATCTACCTTCGATGAATTCCTTTTCGCCTTGCCGAAAATAAACGGGATCAACAATGCCTAAGTCGGCTTCATTGCAATGGGTGCACCATGTTTCCGTTAAAAACCATTCTTGTTCAAGGGGGTTTAGTTTATTAAAACTCAATATTTCACGTTCTATTCTTTCACGCTCCATAGTGGCGCCTCGCGATTTCGTGATGGCTAGAAGCTATCTATTAGCTGTCCTACCCTATCTGTTTGTGATAGTTAACACATGTGCGTCTAATGAATTAGTTTTTATTAGCTTCTGAACATAATTTAATTATAAACAGGCGATGTGTCAAAGCGCGTGCACTAATAGTTAGCATAATGGTATTAGTTGGCTAATTTAGTTCGTTTACTCGGGTCAGAGGACTTGTTGTTAAATAAAAAAACGATCGTTTTGCCCGATTACTAAAAGGTAACGGGGCGGTAAAGCGGGTTACAAATGTGTTAATTGGTGACTAATGAGTTTTAGCAGTGGTGCAGTATGGGGAGCAATCCACCGTCAAGAGGGGATATATAAGGCTGTAATATTGCCTTGGGGTGTATGCGGTGCGGCTTTCACGTGATTCTTAAGCCAACGGTCTTGTTATTGTTCATCTTGTAGGGCTCGAGGTGTATGTTTTTGATGCATGGGAAAAGAAACCGATCTTGCCATATTATTGTCAAAAGAAAAAAAATTGCCCTAGACCGTTGACCTTGGTAAATGATCGTGAATATACTTTATCCAGCGTGAAAGCACGGCTTGTCTTTATGTTAAACCTCCGCGATGGCCCTTCTGTAGTACCTCGTTCAGTTCCGCATAAGTCACACCAAGATTTCTCAGCGTTAAACTAGCCCTAATATAGGTAGGGCTTAAAAATAAAATAGATTGATAGGATTTGGATATGTCTGAAATTTGTACTGGCCACGTAAAGTGGTTTAATGATGCCAAGGGCTTTGGTTTTATTGAGAGAGAGTCGGGACCTGACGTGTTTGTTCATTTTAGCGCCATTGCAGGTGATGGTTTTAGATCGCTTGCCGAAGGACAAAAAGTACAATTTAACGTAACACAAGGTGAGAAAGGCCCGCAGGCAGAAAACGTTTCGATGTTAGATGCTTAAGCCTGGCTATTTAGAACCAAGCTATTTAGAATAACGAGTCGATAGCCGTAGTTGTTGCTTCTGGTAAAGATCAGATAATTAATATAATAATCAGATACAAGCTTCAGGCTTTCGACTAGACGTTTATAACAATTAATGGTTGGCCTTTGATAGCGCTTCCTGCCTGGTAGGGTAGTGGTTGCTAAGATAATAATTCCTATTCAGGTCATTCCAGCGATTGTTTTAAGCCGCTAATTTGCATTGATGGCTGCGCCATAAGATCGTCAATCCGTATTCCGTATAGAGTTAAAGTATTTGTACGACAGTACTGTCGGCTGGCAAAGCTGTAACCAGTAGTCTTGCATTGCGAGTAAGGCTATCCGTGATAAGCGTTAAGGAGCAACGGCAGGTGAGCGTAAACTTAGAGAGCTTAGTTCTTCGTAAAACTAAAATACATGCGGTTTGGATAGTACTTGTTTCGTGTTTATGCTTGGCCTTGATTATTGGCTTTAAAGTTAATGATATTGAAATATCAAGCGGGTTAAAGGTAGTTAATGATTTTGAAGACTGGTTTAAAAAAGATGACGCTAGCCTATTAAAATACCGTATTTTAGAAGAGCGATTCGAGGGCGATGAATATATCATTGTCTCAATGAAGGCAGACTCGGTATTTGAAGAAAGGTCATTGCATGCTATAGCAGAACTAACGGAACGATTTTATTTACTGCCTGATGTTAGCAAGGTTGTATCGTTAACCAATATTGATGATGTGTCAGTTGATGCCGAAGGCAGCATTGTCATTGCCCCATTATTTGAAACAATACCGCAAGCACAGTCTGAATTAGATGCCAAGAAAAAGTCTACCCTCTCCGATCCGTTATTTGTCGGTAATATTGTGTCGCAAGATGGTTCCGCTACAGCAATGTTATTGCAAATATCTCCCAACCCCAAGAGATTAGATTATAAGACCTATTTGACAGATACGGTACGGCAGATTGTGGCTGAACCGGCATATAAAGACTATACCTTCCACTTGGCCGGTACCGCTGTGCTCATCGCAGAAGAGAACAAAGCGAATATCAACGATACTTTAGAAAACACCATCTATTCTATCATGGTGTTTATATGTTTGCTTTTATATATATTTAGGCATGTTGCCTTCGTTGTCATTCCTCTTTGGGTCGTCTCGGTCGCAATGATTTGGGTACATGGTTTGATGGCACTATTGGGCACAGACCTCAATGTTGTCACTGTGTTAGTTGGTACAATGATTCTTGTCATCGGCACGTCGGATAGCATTCACTATTGTACAATCTACCAAGACAAACGATTAGAGGGGCTTGACCGCTACCACGCGTCATTGGCAACTTCTAAGGAATTGTTAGCCCCTTGTTTTTTTACTAGCGTCACGACAGCTGCTGGCTTTTTTAGCATGATGGTATCTGAACTCATTCCTATTAAGGATTTCGCATTCTTTACTGGTGTAGCGATGATACTACTCTACGTAACCTATATATTTTTCACACCAGTATTATTGACACATTTGACACCACGTACCCAGCCTAGTCTTAGAGAAAGTAATCTAGCTTTAATCTATTTGACTAACAAGTTAACTAGCCTTAATCGTAAGCATTCGCTCAAGGTTCTGATCTTATCGACTATTTTTGTGATTTTTGCTATCTCCAAGATTGGTGAAATAGAGGTAAACACCAATTTGAAGGAGTACTTTATTGACAGCCACAACTACCCAATCGCTGTGGATTTCATTGAAGAAAATGTCACGGGTACGCTAACGTTCGAAGTGATGTTTGATGCCGAAGATGGTCGGCTTAACGAGCCGGCCGCCTTGCGGAAGATGCAGAAATTACAAGAATACATCGAGCAACAAGATGCCGTTATTTACACTATATCTGCGGTTGACGTATTAA
>JANQMK010000326.1 GCA_028280085.1 Pseudomonadales bacterium | reverse complement strand
GTTTGTACCGGTTGTGGGCCGGGTGCAATGAAGGGCCCGATGAAAGGTGCAGCAATTGGTCACGCAAAACAACATATCTCAACCGGCCGCTATTTAGGCATATCTGAACCAGGTATTATTGCCGCTGAATCACCTAATCCTATTGTCAATGAACTGGTGATTATGCCAGACATTGAAAAACGTCTGGAAGCATTTGTTCGCTTGGCGCACGGTATTGTGGTGTTTCCCGGTGGCGCTGGCACAGCAGAAGAAATTCTCTATTTGTTGGGTGTATTACTGCATCCTAATAACGCAGATATACCTTTACCTGTTATATTTGCTGCGTCTTCGCAATCAAAGGACTATTTTATCCAGGTTGACGAATTCATTGGTTCAACGTTGGGTGAAAAGGCTCGGCAACGCTATGAGATCATTATTGACAACCCCCAACTTGTTGCGCAAAAGTTAAAGACTGGGCTAGAAGAGGTGAGAGTCCACCGACAGCAGTTGAATGATGCCTATAATTTTAACTGGTCGTTGAAGATCGATTCTGAGTTCCAGGAACCCTTTGAACCTACTCATGGAAATATGGCGCAATTAAACCTTGAAAAAGACCAGCCAGATTATTTGTTGGCGGCTAATCTGAGACGCTGTTTCTCAGCGATTGTTGCTGGTAATGTGAAGGAAGTTGGGATAAAGGCAATAGAAGAACATGGTCCGTTTGAGGTAAGAGGAGAGGCCAAACTAATGCAGTCGCTTGATAACCTTTTGCAGTCATTTGTTAAACAACGACGCATGAAGTTAGACGCGACTAGTTATCGGGCCTGTTATAAAATTATAAAATAGGTCACCAAGTCATCTGTTAATTTATAGCAACCACGGAATACCCTGGTACTTTTTACAGTTAAATATTTCGTATCGTGCATTTTGTGGGGAGCTATTGTTTTTATCTACTACAAATGCCCGCCACTCACACCATTCATTGTTAAATTGGATGGTAGAATAACCGTGTTGAGTGCTATCGAAGAACTTAATATGGGGATTGTTTGATTGAATGACTACACGTGATAATGCCTGGATGATACGTTGTTGCTGAACGCTATTGCTGGCGGCATCGTTAAGTAAAATCTCGCTCAGGCCGGCAGATGTCATTGACGGTGTCATAAATTCGGTACCTACATAATTGGCTATAGCGCGCGTGCTGGTTTCATTAAAATCTATTTTTAATTCGGTAGCGATGTAGGAATGTAAATCGCCGGTTAACACGACTAACTCTTTAATGCCATTATCACGCAAAGTCTGTAATAACAGATTACGTTCATATTTATAGCCATCCCAAGCATCCATATTTAATTCTATGGCACTGGGGTAAGCCCGGTTGGTAATATGCAGTTGACTCATAAAGGTTTGGTTGCCCAATACTGGCCAAATAGCGTTAGAGTTCAGCAAGCCGTCAAATAGCCATTGTCGTTGTTCATCACCCAACATAGATTGTTGTGGTGCTGCAGCATTATCACACTTAATGGCGGCATAACGATTAAAAAGGTCGCCTTCACCGCAGGGATGGGGTGTGCGATAAGTACGGGTGTCCAGCATAAAAAGATCAACCAGGTCGCCAAACTTAAAGTTGCGGTAGGTTCGCGAAAAATCGTGTGGATGTGTTGCTAGCTCATTGATTTCTATACGCGCTGGCGTGTATTCAGCCCAGGCTTTCTGAGAATCTAATTTGAGCTGCCGCAGTAGTGAAACATCGTTGTCGTATTGTGGGTCAGTAACAAAAGGATGATCGGGTGCACCCAAGGTGTCTCTATCATAATCCCAATAGCAATCGTTAGCTATTTCGTGGTCGTCTGTAACCATAATAAAGCTGTGTTGTTCTGCGGCCAACTGCAAATTGCGATCAGAGCGAATGGTTTGATAGATTTGCCGGTAATCCTCCAAGCCCAATGCAACCTTACCACCGCTCGGTAAAATAACGGCTCGATCAGAGAAGGGCAATGATTGAAAGCGAGGGTCACCGGCTGACTCATAAATAAAATCGCCAAGATGAATGACATAGTCGATCTCATCATCGGCGGCTATATAATTGTAGGCGCCATAGTAACCGTTGGTATAATCTTGGCATGTGATTACAGCGAACTTGAGACTTTCTACCTTATCGATGGGTAGGGTGCGACAGCGGCCAGTACGACTCACGATGTTGTTGTAAATAAAACGGTAATAAAAACGAGTATTTGGTATGAGTTGGCCGTCGAGATCTAAGCTGACGGTGAAGTCGCGTTGTGAATTGATATCAGCCGCGTCGACTTCGCCAACCAGAAAAATGTCAGTGAAGTCATCAGTTAAAGAAACTTGAAATACTAAGGGCTCGTCAGCAACAACGGCAGATTCGTTGATGTGAGTCCAAAGAATAATGCCAGTAGGGGATGGATCACCTGAGGCCACGGATAAGCCAAATACTGTATAGCTCTGTTCGCCGTCTTGTCCTCCAACGAGCAGTGGTAGATTGGCGTTGAGTAATCGCGGCTTAAATTGCAAATCCTGGCATGCACCAGCGACAAGTGGTGTTACTAAACCAGTTGCTACCATTTTAATAAACTTTCTACGTTTCATCGTCGCTTGATGCTTCCTCTTGTTGCGCTCGATTTCAATAGCCTGTTACTTATGTAATTTGCTTACTTATGTAAGTAGTTATTGTAAGTAAATGGCTAATGCCAGATTATCCGTATTGTAGTGGGATATGTTCTATTTTATGTGGTACTGGTTATCGTTGTATGACATTGCTAGGGTACCTCTGATTCAGGCTTTTTGTCTGGTCGATTCACAAGGCTTGGTTTTCAAGGCATGCTGCTGGCAGGTCGAAAAACCACTGTTTTATTGTCCACTGATGCAATTGTCTTATGGTTCAGTGTGTCATGGCTCATCGTGTCACGCTCTATATATAAAAAATTATTAAAATCAGCATCTTATTCTATTTTTACAATCTAAAATGTTAAGTTTATAAATTATGGGTGGCTAAATGAGTGCATCAAAAGCGGTCTATCTTTTCCTAGCTGTCGTTGGTTTGGTATCCACATGGTATTACAACCTCCAATTTATGTCTCAATTCGACGGCGCTTTTAATATCGCGAATTTTATTAATCATGCCACCGTCAATGCAGCCAGTAGCTCATTAAGCTGGGATTTGTTTGTCGGCGCTATCGCTGGTTTTATATGGATATTGCGCGAATGTCGCCGTTTAGGCATTAGACATAGCTGGCTTTTTTTAGTGTTGGGCTGTGGCGTTGCCTTTGCTTTCGCTTTTCCACTGTTTTTGTATGTACGGGAAGGTAAGCTGGAAGCGAATGACGGACTAACTGGCAACAGATAGCCACCATTGATGGATGCTATTTATACTGCCCTTGGTGTCATGGGGATGTATTTACGCTATGTGATCTATAACAGGGATCGTTGGCTCGCGTGCACTATACATCCGGGGCATCTTGGATTAAGGTATAGCGCTTTTCGGCTGGCAAGGGTTGTTACAGCGCCGAAGGGATCTCATAGCACTGATATGTTGTTCCTAACATAGAGGTTGTCATTTTTCAGGCCAACGGTTGCCATGTAAAGACTTATTAATTACGGATTTTCAGCAACAACTGAACCCCTAATACATCATTAAGTAGTTATTTATTACCCACATATAATACAACTGAGTAACAAATAGAACATTTAGAGAATAGCGGAGGCTCTATGTCACTACGTATAAATGATACTGCACCAGATTTTACTGCCGAAACCACCCAAGGCAGGATTAATTTTCATGAGTGGATTGGTGATAGTTACGCCATATTTTTTTCTCACCCCAAAGACTTTACGCCGGTTTGCACCACTGAACTGGGCTATATGGCGGGTTTAAAGGCTGAATTTGATAAGCGTAAGACCAAGATTATTGGCTTGAGTGTTGACCCAGTTGATCGCCATGAAGCATGGGCAAAGGACATAGAAGAAACACAGGGTCACGCGGTAAGCTATCCGATGATCGGTGATACTGATTTAGCCGTTTCAAAGCTCTACAACATGTTGCCTGCTGATGAAGGGGGTAATTCAGAAGGTCGTACGGCAATGAATAACGCTACTGTGCGAACTGTTTTCATTATTGGGCCCGATAAGAAAATTAAATTAATGCTGACTTATCCTATGAGTACAGGACGTAACTTTGACGAGGTCTTACGGGTACTGGATTCCATACAACTAACCGCGAAGTACCAAGTTGCCACGCCAGTGAATTGGAAAAGAGGAGAAGATTGCATTATTGTCCCTGCCGTTTCTGATGAACAAGCTAAGCAAAAATACCCGGAAGGGTGGAAGACAGTTAAGCCCTATTTACGCGTCGTACCACAACCAGAATAATGCGGATAGCATAGAGTAGATGCTGGTATGTATGGGCGTTAAGTGGTGTTGGTTAGTTTAAAAAGCAAACCAAATTAGGCATCAAACTAGGAGTTGAAAAAGTAAGCTGAAATAGCTGGTAGTTTAGTCAAAGAAGATATAATACCAACAACGAAAAAGGTAGATAAGCGGTAACTATACCCTTGCTGGGCCTGTTGAATAGGCCCAGCCACCAACCCTTTCTTGTTCAATTTGCACTATTATTCATCAGTTTAGAGTAGGTAAATGCTTACTTTAGAAGGCCATCTGCTTAAAAAATATTAGAAAAACACTAATATCCAGCAATAAATCAATGAGAAGTTTGTTATTAGTTCCATTTCATTATTAAATAGCGGCCCAGCATTATAGTGAGCCAGTATTACTAACGATCATGAGTGAAGAAATAACATGCAAATAGCAATACCCAAGGAAACTCACGAGGGGGAAAACCGGGTACCGTTGGTGCCTGAAACTGCCAAAAAACTCATCAAGCTAGGCTTTGAATTGGCCATTGAAGCAGGCATGGGAATAGGTAGTGGCTTCTCGGATGAGGAATACACCGCAGTTGGCGCAACGGTCGTTGAAGACCGTAAAGGGCTAATCGGCGCCGCCGATATCATATTACGCATTCGCAAACCCCTGCTGGACGAAGTTGCCCTGTTTAAACCGGGCTGCATTCACATCAGTTATCTTGATCCTTTTAACGAACCAGAGTTAATCGATGCTTTAACTCAACATAAGATTACTGCCATTAGTATGGAGATGATTCCACGAACTACGCGTTCGCAAAAGATGGATGCGCTGAGTTCCCAAGCTAACCTGGCTGGTTACGTTATGGTATTGTTAGCCGCACAGTATTTACCGCGTATATTTCCCATGTTGATGACGCCCGCGGGAACCTTAAAGCCGGCAAAAGTTTTTGTTATTGGTGCTGGTGTTGCCGGTTTACAAGCTATCGCTACGGCGAAACGCCTAGGCGCGCGTGTCACGGCATTTGATACCCGCTCAGAAGTTGCAGAACAAGTACAATCAGTTGGCGCTAAGTTTTTGGAGATTGATCTGGGCGAAACCGGCTCTACCAAAGATGGTTATGCCAAGGCGCTTACACCAGAGCAAATTCAAAAGCAGCGGGATGCACAAAAAGAAGTGATCGCAGCGTCAGATGTTGTGATTACCACGGCGCAAGTGTTTGGGCGTAAGCCGCCGGTTATTGTGACTAAAGACATGCTCGTCGATATGGCGCCGGGCAGCGTGGTTGTCGATATGGCGGCAGAAACCGGTGGTAATGTCGAAGGGTCGGTACCCAATGAAGTTGTCGATATCAACGGCGTTAAAATTGTTGGACAAGGCAATCTAGCAAATGAGGTCTGTCGTGATGCCAGCCTGATGTATTCGAATAACTTGTATAATTTAATCGAGGAGTTTTGGGATAAAGAAACCAGTACATTGCCGATTAATTTCGAGGATGACATTCTCCAGGGCTGCGTGATTACCCACGACGGCGAGATTGTAAATGCAACCATTAAATCAATAAGGGAGAAGTAACCATGGATGCCGTCTTTTTAACATTTATCCTTATGCTGTCGATTATATTGGGTTTCGAGCTTATCAATAAGGTGCCTGCTACATTGCACACACCATTGATGTCGGGAGCGAATGCTATTTCTGGGATAACGCTAGTAGGTGCATTGGCTTATGCTGGTTCTGGTTATGTGTCTTCGGGTGCTACTTCATTGCTGGGGGCACTAGCGGTTGTTTTCGCCACCATTAATGTAGTTGGCGGGTATCTAGTGACTGATCGTATGCTTGCCATGTTTAAGAAGAAAGATGGAGGGCAAGGCTAATGACTCTCGATCTTTGGATTAACTCAGTTTATATAGTTGCAGCATTACTATTTATTCTGGGTTTAAAACTCTTGTCTTCTCCTGCGACAGCACGCCGCGGTAATGGTGTTTCTGCCTTAGGTATGGGGTTGGCTGTTTCAGTGGCGCTGTTGGATCAGGGCATTATAGAATTCAAATGGATCGTGGTGGCAGCAGCGATTGGTGCAGTTATTGGTACTGTCGTGGCAAAAAAGGTCGAAATGACCTCAATGCCGGAAATGGTTGCGCTATTCAATGGCTCAGGTGGTTTAGCTAGCCTGTTAGTTGGTTGGGCCGCTATTGAAGGCAGCACTAGTATTTTTGTGCTTGCCACTATTTTCCTATCGGTGTTAATAGGTGGTGTCACCTTTACTGGCAGTATTGTCGCTTATGGCAAGTTGAGCGAAAAAATTGATGGCAAACCCATTATGTTTTCCGGGCAGCGTGTTTTTAACGGCCTTCTGGTTCTTCTCATCTTGGTTTCTGGGGTTATGTTTTCCGTTGAACCAAATGACAATACCATGTGGTTTGCGCTAATTGTGATACTGGCATTGTTATTTGGTGTGATGGTCGTTATTCCTATTGGTGGCGCCGATATGCCAGTGGTTATTTCTCTACTTAACAGCTACTCGGGCCTAGCTGCTTGTGCAGCAGGATTTGCTATCAATAACAATATTCTGATAGTGGCCGGTTCACTGGTAGGTGCCAGCGGTATCATCCTGACACAAATTATGTGTAAAGCTATGAATCGCTCGTTGGCTAATGTGTTATTTAGCGGCTTTGGTAGCGTCAGCGGTAAGGCGGAGAAAATAGAAGGCGAAGTTAAACCAATTTCGGTTGAAGATGCTTATTACGTACTTGAGGCCGCGACTAATGTAGCAATTGTACCGGGTTATGGGATGGCGGTTGCGCAGGCGCAGCATGTGGTTAAAGAACTGCAGGAACTGCTCGAGGCTAACGGTTGTGAAGTTAATTATGCCATTCACCCAGTTGCAGGTCGTATGCCGGGACATATGAATGTGTTACTTGCTGAAGCTGATGTATCATATGATATTTTGCTAGAGATGGATGAAATTAATCCACGTATGGATACCGTCGATGTATGTATTGTTATTGGTGCGAACGACGTGGTTAACCCCGCTGCTCGTGAAATGGAATCCAGCCCAATATACGGTATGCCGGTCATTAACGTTGACCATGCTAAAACGGTATTTGTACTCAAGCGATCAATGGCTTCTGGTTTTGCCGGTATCGAAAATCCTTTGTTCTTTAAAGATAATACACGCATGCTGTTTGGCGATGCCAAAGAAAGCATCGGCGGACTGATTCGCGAATTCGAATAGTGCGTTTCAGCAATGCGGCTAAAGCTCAGCTTTTTATCGTTGATTTAGCCGCATGTGTTTTTATTGCGGGTTTATTTATCTTTATTTAAACCCTTTTAGTTAAGCTATTTTAGCTAAAATTCTTTTTAGTTAGAGCTAAGCTTCGCCCTTGGCAGACACAACTGTTGTCAAAATACCTCCCCCTATAACTAGAGCCATGCCTGCAATAGCAAGCCATGTAGGTGCCTGTTGCCATAGGAGCCAATCAAACAAGCCCGCATAAACTACGGAAAAATAAGCGATAGGGGCTACAACCACCGCGCTAGCATAAGCTAAAGCTTGAGTGTACAAGTACAGCGCGCCATGAATGGCGAACCCAACATAGATTATTAATGGCCAGGCTGTGGGAGCGATAGGCTGCCAATTGCTAATAGCCATGGGTAACATACCAATGGTGGATAACAAGTAATAATAAAATAAGATGGTCTGGGTAGTACTGGTATGAGCCAGCCGGCGGGTAGAGACAATAGAAATTGCTAATGCTAGCGCAGAGATAAGCGCAGCAAGGTGGCCGACACCCGGCGAAGTTGCTGCCTCTGGTTTAAGCATGATGAGAACACCGATAAAGCCGAGCACAAGGCTGACAATATGGAACGGACTGATCACAGCTTTAAGCCACCATAAAGCAAATAATGGCACAAACAGTGGTGCGCTGTTTCTCATCAATGTAGCTTCAGCTAAAGGAATATAGCGTACCGCCCAAAAATAACTATAAAAGCAAACCAGACCACTCATAGCCCTGATAAACATGGCCCAGCGATCTCCAACGTCAACACGCAATTGTCTCGGGTGACGAATAAGGGGAATGATCAGTAGTAAGCAAATCAAGTACTGAAAAAATACAATCTGTTCAACTGTTGCACCTTCAGCAATATACTTTGTGGCAGCTGCAGCGGTGCTTGCAAGCAATGTGGTGAGTAACATGAAGAGCACGCCTTTTGTAACATTATTGCGTGCATTGACATTGGCCACGGCTGTCCTTTTTAGCATCTATTTGTAGAATGGTTGATTGAGTTACAGTTAGCTTTGAGTATTGTAGCGAACCCCATGCGTAAAAAGATAGTAATCATGCTAACTTTCTTTCTGATAACCGTCTGCAACTCTTTTTTGTGTTTATTGTAGTTTTCTCGCAATCACTAGACCGAATGTCGATGCTTCTTGCACTTTTGACATAGCAATATTGTCTCTCTTATCAACGGTCAATGAGCCCAAATGGTTAATGAAAAAGTTTGCTTCGGGTATTTGTTGATGAAATTTGTTTTTTATGGTTTCTATCGTAGAAGATATTAATTGTTTTTGTAGTAGAGCAAAGCCTTGTTGTTGCAACTGGTCGGCAATTTTTTGCAGCGAATATTCATGTAGTAATAGGGATAGGTGGGATATGTTTTCCTGTTGCAGCCTAGTTTTTACCTGACAAGCTAAATTAATATATTGTTCTGGTGCTTGGGCTGATAACTGTGCCAATGAGTTTGGTCGCTCAATAAATTGTGGAAACTCTTGTGCGAGCATATCGCAAGGTTCAGCAAGAGTAACACCAAGTAAATGATCTTTTGCGTAGGGTAATAGCACGCTATTGCCATGAATTGCTGCCAGCTCATTAAATATCGCTGGGTGCAAAGATGAAGACATAACATGCACGGCAAGCCCACCTGGGAGTAACACGTCAGTGACATTACTTATGACTGACTTTATCGCCTCGAGCGGAAAGATATCTAAAACATTCATGCTGAGTACAATGGCAGCTGAATTTTTGCCGAATTCATCAACCAATTGATTGACATCCAGTTGTAATGTTTGTTTGCCTTGTTGATGATTGTGCGTGACTACTTGTTGGTTCTGTTCCGTTTCGATAATTCTATCAGAAAACGCCGTTATGGCCGGCTGGTCAAGCAGACTGGCGAGATATCGAAAATAGCCAGAGCCTGCACCTATTTCGATGATGGGGGCTTCAGCCGTATCGGGCCTCGTGAAACTATTAATCAGATTAACTATTTTTTCAATATTTAATGCATTCGCATGTTGTACCAATAGTTTGGGCAATTTATCCGGTACAATAAGCTTAGTTTGACGCGCGGCACGTATTGCATGACCATTCTCATTATGTGGCGCATCATTTTTCCCATCATTTGCTCTATCACTCGACTCATCGTTATAGTGCCAGGAAAACGCTTTATATAAAGGGTATTTATCGGTGGTTACTTTAATTGCATCTAATAAGCTTTTTATGAGATGACGGCTATCGTAAGTGGCCCGCGTATTTGGATTGTCGTGCCCCCAGTTTTCTAATAAAAACATGGGTATGGGCATTTTATCAATACGCAGCAATCTAGCTGAAAATGCGCTTAGCATAGCTGCCATATTTAACCCTCTTGCCACACGGTGAAGTGATGGAGAATGATAGGGCGATTTACAAAGAGTAGGTGATGTATCCACATTATATTCGCGGCAGACGAGCGGACGTTGTTGATAGATACTACAGTTGTTGTCAACCAGAAACGAGCAGGGCTTACCCAGATTAAAATACTGCTCTTCAAAGGGAGTTGACCCGCTATATGAAGAAGCGATGATCTTTTCTGATTTTTCTTGCATTGAGCGTAATGACGCTGACACTTTACGCCTGACTTTTCGTGGTAACGATGTAAGTACTTTTTGTAGTTGTAGTACTTCTACACCCGATAAGGGAATGAGTTGATTGCAACAGACAGAACAGCCAGCTTTACAGGAGGCTGGGGATGCAGTCAGCTCCAACTCAATAAAGGCGTCACAGATCTGCTGCATAGGCTCTACAATAACATCAATAGGCTGTGGCCCGGAGGGGATGCTAATAGTTAGTGTTTTCTTGAGTTTATTGTTTGTGTGTAAAGTACTTGCCGTGATTTCTACTTCATTCTCTATTTCAATAGTAACTTCTATTTCTATGACTTTTTTCATTTTCAGCTATTGCTTGTACTAATATGCCGTGATTATTATGCAGTGACAGGTTCTGATCTTGTCTTATTATAGGTAATTATTAACGGCACGCCGGATTATGTCGAATGCGACTATTAATGTATAACATAGTTTTTAATATATAACATAGTTTGCGGCTATTAATATGGTTATAGGTTCTAATATGGTTACAGGTTCAGTTATGGTTTTGGCGACCTGTGCTAGCTCAACTAATTCTGTGACAACAAGCTTTAATTTAGGTTGGATAGCACTAGCCAGACCTTGTTGCTATGAGCATATTGCTAAAAACGCGATAAAGCACTACCGACTATATGAGCTATCTACATAAAAACATGCATAATAATATAGAAATTGGGTTAGAACAACGAATCAGTCAATAGTATACCGCTGTTGTTATCATATTTTGCTGATTTTCGTCTATTCTTTGAGTATTCATTATAGTTTTGGCAATGTTCTACATATAGCCATCTTTCCTTTGTAATAGGTCAGTACAGACGTGCTTACCTATTTTATCGGGAGTTAGGTATGGGTAATATTTTTCGTTCTATTGCGTTCAGGATAACTTTAGGGTTTTCAATAAATGCGTTAATGGGGATTGTCCTCGTTGCTACGCTCATTAATTTTCACTCTAAGGTGAATCAGCAACTACAGCGCTTGAGTAACACGCATTTGCCTAATCTCGTCGAGATATCCTCAATGCGTGTGGCCTTAGACCGTTTACAGATTGCTGCTTACGGTCGCTACGCATTTACCGTAGGACAACAGGATTTTGAAAAAATTAGATCAGTTGAAGAAAAACGATTGCTATCGGGACTAAAACAATATGAATTAAATAAGCAAAGTGTAGAAATTACTGCAGCACTGGATTCTATCAATGCGACCATGAATAGCAATAATATCGACTGGGACCAAGCTAGAACTGATTTAGCAAAACTGGCGGTTGGCAGCGAACAAATTCAGCAAAAACTAGACGACAAGGCTAAAAATATTGAAAATATGACAGTGGATGAATCCGCTATGGCAGTAGGGCTACTAGATTCAGGTATACAGTTCGCTGAATTATTTGTGGTTTTGTTAATCTTTGGCACCTTTGTCGCTTTTGTATTAGTACGCCGGTATGTTTCTCTGCCTGTTAAAGAGTTTGCAGAAAAAATTGATTCGGCTGCTTCGACGAAAAACCTGGCGGTGGAATTTAGCTTATCGTCAAAGATGGAAATAGGCCTGGCGGCCAAAGCCTTGAACTATTTATTTGAGGCGGTCAAAAACATGATAGGCACTACGCGCGGTGTTGTGAAAGATCTAGAGTCAGCTGCCGGCGAACTGGATGCCGTCGTTGTTAGAGCAAATAATAGCGTCAAACAACAGCTACATGAAGCTGAGACACTAACGGAGACTGTTACTCAGTTCGGTCATGGGGTAGAAGAAGTGGCGCGGCAAGCCGATGAGGCCGAATCCAGTGCCAACAATGGTTTGAATGAAGCCGTCACTGGCCAGGCGGTAGTGGAGAAGGCGGTCAACCAAATTGATGCTTTGGCCATTGAAATAGATCAAGTCGGAGAGCTCATACAATTGCTCGGTAAGGAAAGTAGCCAAATCAAAGTATTGGTAGAGGCCATTAGTGACATCGCCGATCAAACTAATCTACTTGCCTTAAATGCGGCTATTGAGGCGGCGCGTGCAGGCGAGTCCGGTAGGGGATTTGCTGTGGTAGCAGATGAAGTCAGACAACTCGCTACTCGAACACAAGAATCCACCGAGCAGATTCATTCTTTTATCAGTAAAGTAACACAACGAGTTGATGAATCGGTTAGTGCTATGCAAACTACCCGTGATTCGACGCAGGCGTCCGTTGATCAGACTAGGCTTGCTGGTGAATCGCTGGCTTCTATTAGACAGTCTATTGAGCTCATCGTATCCGCCAATAGGTCTATCGCTGAAACGACATCTACCCATCGGCAGCAAATGCAAAACGTACATGGGGTATTAAGAGAATTTTCTACATTGGGTCAATCAGTGGAAGATGAAACAGCCAAGGTATCCCAAGCAACTGAGTTGGTATCTGGCAACATAGTAACGCTGACTAACGAAATTAGTGCATTTAGGGGAGCCAAATAGTAGTGCGGAGATTTTCGTGCTAGCGCGAGCGTGCGTAATAGTTTATTCAATTCAATAATTGACCAACCACCAGAAACTTATTTAGGTAACTGATTTCATTTAATAAATTGCTGTATTTGGCGCTGACTTATGCCGCAATAAATAATAAATTTACAACTTTTGCTCTATATAAAAAAACTCTCTTCCTTGCTATGCTGCGGACCGTATGATTCATAAGTAATCTAAAGTACTAACGTGTTTTAGGTATGGTTTTTCGTCCTGGTTAACTCGCTGTTTGGCTTTAACTTTAGCGTTTTTCGCTGTTCTTCCCATCTTAGTTAGAGTTTATCGTGACGAAAAAAATTGATTCACCAACTAGTTAGAGCCATTGTTGGCAGAGGATATATTGATGAAATTGATAAATTGTTATTACTTGAGTTTGATGAGCGCGATGTTCTGGCTAATGGGTTGCGATGACAATGCGCCACCGACATCCAATGACGTGTATGAAATTAAAAAGATCGATCTTGATAGTATGCCTGAGGCTTCTTTTAGGCTGTTTCGACCGTGGAGCTTAAATAATGAAGGTACAGTAGTAGGTTGGAGCTCCGTCTTGGCAGAAGGAGGAAACCCTATTAGGCCGCAGTTTATTTATGAAAATGGCAGCTTTGTTGAAAGGCCCGATGTATTAGGTGCGGCTAGAGATATTAATCAAGCTGGTGTCATTGTAGGCGGAGCGGGGGCTGTTGAGGGCGGTGTTGAGCATGCTTTTTTGAGCGATGGGAACACATCGATTTATCTACCCAATCTATTTGATTTAAGTGCTTATTCTAATAGTGCCTTTAATGCTGTTAATGAATCTAATGTTGCGGTTGGTGAACTGACTAAACCGACTAATGAAAAAGATGGCTTCTTCTTTGAAAATGGGCAAATGACTCTGATAGAGGTTTGTAGCCCAGATAAATCGGTAGTGGTGCCGTTAGATATTAATGACAATGGCACTATAGTTGGATTTTGTGCGAATGTTGATTTTTCACAATCCCGTGGCTTTGTGCGTTATCAGGGTGAATTTGACCACATTGTGGTACCGAATATTGAATGGATGATGCCGACGGGTGTCAATGAGTTAGGCATGGTGGTAGGCA
>JANQMK010000325.1 GCA_028280085.1 Pseudomonadales bacterium | reverse complement strand
CAGTGCATTATTAACGCATACGTCTACCAATATTTGGCACTTTTCGGTTGAGCTAACCTACCAAAATGAACTGAATATTGAGATTGGCCTGGTACATTCACTATTTCCTTCGAGTGACACTGAGATAACGACCGCGGCTAGTACAGATGCATTTGAAGGATTGCTGACCTATCGAATTGATACCACTAATGCGGACAATGATCAATGCAGTACCGATAGTGTGTCAATTAATGGCTCGATGCACTATGTCAAGCGATCTGCCACGGACATACGTATGCAGGTGAGGGAAGCTCAGTTTTGTGATCATGGCACCAATGGCTTTGCAGAACTGGTTGAGAGTTCTGTGCTTAGCGATAATGTGGTCGACCCAGCGCTGATTTGGGATAGCGATTTCCAGATTTTTACGGCACAATACAATCCAACAAATCTAACAGGTTCTTATACTTATAGTTGGCAAGCCAAACGCGGTGATGATGCTTCACGCATATTCAATATTGATATGGATTCTGTCTCTACTGTAACGGGCTATTTTGGATTTGGCGAAACGGTCAATAACCATGATGGGCTGATTAAGTTCTTTCGCTGTAATGTTGGCGGGCCGGGGTCGACTGCGGAAAATCATACGGATAAGGCGCAGAAGCAAATCGTCTCTCTCAATCCATCTATTGGAGTCTATCAGCCGACTAATGATTCTTCTTCTAATATTCTCTACGCACCTACTAACAGTTGTCTCTATGATGGTAGTCGTACCCGCGGAACGACCCAGACGATAACAACGGAGGCGCTGACAGTTGTTGCTGAAACTGAGGATGGAGAAGGTGAGAATGATAACAGTAGTCAAACAGAATTTGACGTGTCCCTGGCATTCTTAGCTGCCGGAGGCACTGCAACGAAAACACAGACTATCAATGATACTACTAACCAAATTGTAGTCACGTTGGAAAAAGTTCGCGATGCTGTTGCAGAGGATAATCCGGAGATTGGCACCAATATTACTGAACCCACTAGCGTTGAACCCAATTTTGTTGTTACGGCAGGTGAAAACGCACCGGTTGCTGAGGATTATCAAGCGTTACAAACCACAGAAATAACATTTTTTCGGGAAGATCGCGAAGATGAAGAAACCGGTGATGTGACTCCCGTTATAGTTCGAAAGGAAGTTATTATAACAACGCATTCTTTAATTGAACCTTCGCACACACCGCATGAATGTGATAGTACTATTGTTGATGACGCAGACGAAGTATTTCCAGAGGCAGAGGAAGGCTCCACTATTACCTGCACGTATCGTTATGACCGGGATTTGGATGGTCTCTTGGATGATGAAAGTGAAACAACTAACAATATTATTGCGTCTGGTGAATCTGGTTTAACGCTAGACCTTTTGCAAGCTAGTACCTCAGGAGAGACATTAATAGAGCGGCACATTTTGCTAGAGGGGTTCGCTGCCCCCAGCTATCCAGCTGATGAATAGCAGAGTACATTAACGATTTTTATCAGAGGGGCTGCATATGACAGTCGAACGGCTTAAACAAGCCGAAAGTAAAGAACAGGGCAAAATCAGTGGTGACTATTGCGCTGAGTTTGTTGATTTTATAAAACAGTATTATCAAACCAATAAGACAATAGCGTTGCATGAGCCGTGTTTTATTGGCAATGAGAAAAAGTATCTCGTGGATACTATTGATTCTACCTTTGTCTCAAGTGTTGGTGAATATGTCGACCACTTTGAAACCATGTGCGCAGATTTCACAGGTGCAAAATATGCAGTTGCCACGGTTAATGGCACGGCGGCGCTACATATTGCATTGCAGCTAGTTAACGTAGGCATGGGTGAAGAAGTGATTACGCAGCCATTGTCTTTTATCGCGACTTGTAATGCAATCACTTATTGCGGGGCGATGCCTGTCTTTATTGATGTAGACCGAACCACGATGGGCTTATCACCAACCAAGTTAGCAGAATGGTTGGCGCTAAATGGCGAGAAGAGTGACCGAGGTTGTATTAACCGACAATCGGGAAAAATTATCCGCGCCTGTTTGCCTATGCATACGTTTGGGCATCCCGTGGATATTGAACCGATTATGGAGGTTTGCGATAGCTACGGGATAGTGGTAGTTGAAGATGCAGCTGAAGCCATAGGCAGTCAATATAAGAGTAAGCATGCTGGCACATTTGGACGTGCATCAATATTGAGTTTTAATGGCAACAAAACGATTACCAGTGGTGGCGGTGGTATGCTGCTCACGAATGATGAACAGTTGGCTAAGCGTGCTAAGTATCTGACGACAACTGCGAAAGTTGGTCATCAATGGGATTACTATCATAATGAGTTGGGTTTTAATTACCGCATGCCCAATTTAAATGCTGCGCTAGGCTGTGCTCAGATGGAGCAATTACCAGTTATACTGCAAGCGAAACGCGAGCTAGCGCAGTTGTACGAAGCATTTTTTAGCAACAAGCACATCACATTCTTGACTGAGCCAGATAATACCTTATCTAACTATTGGCTGAATGCAGTTATTGTATCAGATAAGCAAGAGCGAGATGAGTTTTTAAACCGAACCAACCATGCTGGTGTGGCAACACGACCGATATGGCGGCTAATAAACTCGCTACCTATGTATCAACATTGCCAAACGGGCAATTTAGACAATGCGTCTTGGTTGGCCGACCGGGTTATTAATATTCCCAGCGGTGCGCGTTTGCCACAATCCGCTTACGATAGCTAGTGCGATGTTATGTTGAAACGTAAAATCTGTGTCATTACGGGAACGCGGGCAGATTACGGTCTTTTGCAAGGTTTGATGCAACGTATAATATCCGATGATGCATTGACGTTGCAGGTTGTTGCCTCAGCGATGCACTTGGTGGCCGATTATGATTATACCTATCGCCAGATAGAAGCCGATGGATTTGTCATTGACCGCAAGGTTGATATGTCGTTGGTAGGCGATACGGCTCGGGATATTACCCGGTCTGTAGGCAAGGGGACACAAATATTTGCCGATGTGTTGGCAGAGCTTGAACCCGATATTGTTGTCCTATTGGGCGATAGATTTGAAGCATTAGCAGCCGCGCAGGCTGCCATGTTTGCCCGGATTCCCATCGCTCATATTCATGGCGGAGAAATAACGGAAGGTGCGGTGGATGACATGATTCGCCATGCTATTACAAAGCTGTCGACACTTCACTTTGTTGCCACTGATGTGTATAAGCGCCGAGTAATACAACTAGGTGAGCAGCCGTCACGAGTGTTTGTTGCTGGTGCACCGGGCATTGATAATATTAAAACAATGAAGCTGTTACCAAAAGATAAACTTGAAACTGAATTTGGTTTTGAACTTGGTAAACTGAGCTTTTTGCTAACTTATCATCCCGCTACGTTGAGTGAGCAGACGACACGGTTGGACAATATTATCCATGCGTTAGCGGAGTTTCCCCAAGCGAAAATCATTATTACTTTGCCTAATGCTGATACCGGTGGCAAGCAATTGGCGGAAGATGCTAAAGCATTCTTCCGTAGTCAACCAGGCCGGATTTATCTTACACCCTCGCTGGGGCAACTGCGCTATCTTAGCTTATTACAATATATCGATATCGTGATTGGCAATTCATCAAGTGGTTTGCTGGAAGTCCCCTCGTTTAACAAGCCGACCATCAACATCGGCGATAGACAGCTAGGGCGGCAGCGAGCTAAGTCGGTAATCGACTGTGAGGATTCAACTTGTGCCATCTTCGCGGCGATTCATCAAGCACTATCGGATCAATTTCAGCAACAGTTGCAAGAGGTTGTGAATCCCTATGGCGATGGACATGCGAACGAACGAATATTAGCGGTGCTTAAACAGGTTGAGCTGTTAGGCGTAGACAGAAAAACATTTTTTGATATCGACTATAAGCTACCTTTACAGTAAAACAGAATGACAGTAGAAATCAGCAATGACAAAACATAACAACAGTGTATGCTGGCAACAGGACATAACGGCATTAGAATCTAACAAAAATAGAGTTTGATAAAATAGGGTAGAGCGTGACTATCAACAAGACAACTGTTATTGCGGAGGCCGGTGTTAATCATAATGGTAATGCAGATATGGCGTTCGCATTAGTTGATGCTGCAGTTGCGGCAGGCGCTGATATTGTTAAGTTTCAGACTTTTAAGGCCGATCAGTTAGTGACACGAAAAGCGCCTCAGGCAGCTTATCAGGTAGCGGCGATAGGTGAGAGTTCGCAGTATGAGATGTTAAAACGCCTCGAGCTGAGTGAAGACCTACATTTTCAGTTAATCGACTATTGTAAGGCTAACAATATACGGTTTTTGTCCACCGCATTCGATCATGTCAGTCTCGATTTTTTAGTGCAGCAATTGCAGTTGGATACACTAAAAATACCGTCTGGCGAGATTACTAATGGACCGTTGGTCCTAGCTTACGCTCGATCAGGTGCCAACTTAATCATATCAACGGGCATGGCTACTTTGCAGGAAGTTGCCGATGTCTTGGGTATTGTTGCCTATGGTTTTACTGATAAGAGTGGTGTTAGCCCTAATCGAGATAGCCTATTGCGAGCAATTCAGTCGGAGGACGGGCAAGCTGCCTTGCGGCAAAAGGTGATACTGTTACATTGCACTACCGAGTATCCAGCACCGTTTGATGAAATAAATTTAAGGGCAATGGATACCCTGGCGCGAGAGTTTGGTTTAACGGTTGGTTATTCTGATCACAGTGAAGGTATTACCATACCAATTGCCGCTGTCGCTCGTGGTGCCACGCTGATTGAGAAACATTTTACGCTGGATAAAACGCTAGTGGGTCCAGATCATCGAGCTTCATTAGAACCTGATGAGTTGACCGCGATGATATCAGCAATTCGTACAGTGGAGGCGTCATTAGGTGACGGCATTAAAATGCCGACACAATCCGAGCGGGGTAATTTGGTTTCGGCCCGCAAAAGCTTAATCGCTGCAAACGATATTGCTGCTGGCGATCTACTAACGGCGGACAATATCTCGATAAAGCGCCCGGGGGGCGGGATCTCACCAATGGCATATTGGGATATCTTGGGTACTCGTTCGAGCAAAGCGGTACGGGCCGGAGATTATATCGATGACTAATGCACAGAGCCATCAAGCATCATATCATAAGTCTTTACTTGTGATAGGTGGTGGCGGGCACGCAAAAGTGTTGATCGACACACTACTATTGACTGGCTGTGAAATTGCGGGCGTATTGGATCCCCGGCTAACGGTCGGTACCACAATACTGGGCACCGTTACTGTATTAGGTGATGACAATATATTGATGGATTTTGAACCGGAAACAACAGTGTTAGTGAATGGTTTAGGCTCGTTGCCGGGTAATAATGCCAGACGAGTTGTTTATCAACGCCATCAACAACAGGGCTACCAGTTTATTCAGGTGATACATCCACACGCAATTGTGTCAGCTTATGCCCGGCTAGCACCAGGGGTACAGGTGATGGCTGGCACAATCGTCCAACCTGGCACAGAAATTGGAGAGAACTCAATAATTAATACATCGGCGTCAATAGATCATGATTGCCAAATTGGCACTCATGTTCATATTGCGCCGGGAGCTGTACTAAGTGGCAATGTCACGGTGGGGGATAATGTCCACATTGGTACGGGTGCCCATATCATACAGGGGATATCGATTGGTAATGAAGCAGTTATTGCTGCTGGTGCTGTTGTCACTCAATCTGTTGCTGTTGGCACTACGGTCTATCCGCCACGCTCAACTAAATGACATCTTGGTCGATATAGTAAAAATAGAAAGATAGAAACTGGTTTTAATAAGCAATTACAATAAATCTTTAACGTTATTAGACATAAAAGCCATAGATAGGGATGAGGCTAGTACATAGGGATGGAGCCAGACAGAGGAAGACTCGGGTGTTATGAGACTGATTGCAAAACTAGATGTTAAGCCACCCAATGTGGTCAAACCTGTTCATTTTGAAGGTTTACGTAAGATAGGTGAGCCGGCCTATCTAGCGCAAAAGTACTACGAAGAAGGGGCAGACGAAGTCGTTTATCTCGATATTGTGGCAAGTTTATACCGCCGCGACATCCTCTTACATCATGTTCAGCGCACCGCTGAAAATATATTTATTCCCTTTACTGTTGGCGGAGGTGTCAGCTCACTAGAAGAGTGCTCGGCCTTATTTCGTCACGGCGCAGACAAGGTTGCCATTAATACCTTTGCTGTTCAGTCGGATCCGTCGATTATTGACCGTGCGGCTAAGGTGTTTGGTTCGCAATCGGTGGTCGTCAATATCGAAGCGAAAACATCTGCCCAGGGCTGGGCATGTTATAGCGATTGCGGTCGGGTTCCCAGCAATCGTTCAGTGACTCAGTGGGTTAAGGAGGTAGAAGACCGTGGTGCCGGCGAAATTTTATTGCAATCTATTGATTGTGATGGCCGCCAGCGCGGTTTTGATCTTGAATTAGTGCACACGGTTGTCGACCTGGTTAGTGTACCCGTTGTTGCATGCAGTGGTGCTGGCAGTCTGGATGATATCATTCAGGTGGCTGTGACGGCGAAACCCAGTGCCATCGCCATTGCATCGGTGTTGCATTATGAAAAATTGACCTTTGGCGATATTAGGGCCTGCCTGCGAGAGAGAATTGCGGAGACCATATCATGAAGCAGAAAGTTGGCGTAATCGACTATGGTGTCTCAGGGAATATGCTTAGCATTACGCGTGCTATTGAAAATGCTGGTGCCTTGTCGAGAATTATATCTCGTCCTGAAGATCTTTTAGCTATCGACAAGCTAGTCATTCCCGGTGTGGGTAGCTACGTCGATGGTATGGAAAAACTACATGAGAGCAGCCTGGTAGAGCCTTTAATCGAATTCTGTTATAGCAAAAATAAACCGATTCTGGGTATTTGTCTGGGCATGCAAATACTGTCTAAAGTCGGTTTTGAATACGGTGAAACCAAGGGATTGGCACTTATTGACGCCGAGGTGAAAAAAGTTACGTGCAAAGGTGTTGTGCCTCATATGGGGTTCAATACTATTAATCCGATTAAGAACAGCTATTTGCTAAAAGGCATTAGTGCAGATGATTTGTTTTATTTTATGCATTCTTATGAACTATGTAATTATACCGATGTGTTAACCCTAACAAACTACGCCGATCATACATTTGTTTCAGCGGTTGAAAAAGATAATGTGATTGGTGTTCAGTTTCACCCAGAAAATAGCCGTGCCGCTGGACTGACAGTATTTCGGAATTTTATCAATATATAGAGGTGAATCCGTCATGGAACAAAAATTTGGTCAATACGGCTTGCCCCTCGAGATAAAATATTGCAAGAAATGCACTATGAATAACCAGCGCCCTTCATCAACCGTAGAGTTTAAAAATAAATCGGGCCAACAAAAGCAGCCAATTGTATTTGATCAAGACGGTATCTGTGATCCGTGTAAATTTAGCGAGATGAAGAAAAAGATTGACTGGCAAGAACGTAAAAAAGAACTTGCTGAACTATGCAACCGTTTTAGGCGCGATGATGGACGTTATGATGTGGTGGTGCCAGGCAGTGGCGGTAAAGACAGCGTGATGGCAGCACATGTCCTAAAGTATCAGTTTAATATGAATCCTATTTTGGTGACTTGGCCACCGGCAATTTATACTGATGTTGGTTTGAGAAACTTCAATGCATGGTTGGATGGCGGTTTTGCCAACTACACATACCACCAAAACCGTCAGGTACATCGCCTATTAACTCGTTTGGCATTTGAGAATTTATGTCATCCATTTCAGCCGTTTATTTTGGGACAGAAAAACTTAGCGCCGAAGATGTCAGTGTTTCTCGATATCCCTTTGGTTATATATGGCGAAAATGAGGCAGAATATGGCAATGCCATAAAAGACAATGAAAAAGCGACTCGCGACACTAAGTACTTTAGTGCTGAACAACAGCTGACAGATTTATATCTTGGTGGTGTATCTGCTAAAGATTTGTTAAAAGACTATCAATTTAAACTAGCAGACCTAGAAGCTTATTTACCTATTGATCCCCATAAACTCTATGAAACTGGCACAGAAGTGCATTATCTTGGCTATTACTTAAATTGGCATCCACAGGAGACCTATTATTTTGCGGTAGAACATTCTGATTTTATGCCAAATGACGAGCGTACTGAAGGTAGCTTCAGTAAATACAGTTCATTGGATGACAAGATTGATTGGCTTCATTATTACACCACCTATGCCAAATTTGGTATAGGCCGGGCCACTTATGATTCAGCGCAGGAAATTCGCAATGGCGATATTACGCGAGATGAAGGTATTGCGCTAGTAAAGCGCTTTGATGGTGAGTTTCCTCAGATTTACCTAGATAGCTGCTTGCAATATATGGGCATTACCGAACAACGGTTTCATGATGTAATAGATAAGTCTAGAACATCTCATCTGTGGAAGCGGGAATATGGCAAATGGACATTGCGAGAACCCATTTGGGAAGCCAGTCAGTAGGAGAGCAATATGCGTAACTGGGAACAAGTTTTAGTTCAAGCTGATACGACGATACGCGATGCAGTACAAATTCTCGATGAAGTGGCTATCCAAATTGTCATGGTGGTGGATTCGCATGGCACCTTATTAGGTACGGTTACTGATGGCGATGTTAGACGCGGCTTATTGCGACATACGCCGTTACAAGCACCGGTATCAGACATTATGTTTAGAGACCCTATTAGTATTAGGCAGGGTATGAGTAGGAATGCTTTAAAACGGTTGTTTGACGAACACCAAATCTGTCATTTGCCAGTAGTCGATGGCCGTAATAAGGTTGTTGGTTTAGAAACTTATCGCGATTATCCTGTTACTGGTTCATCACGTAAGGATAATGCTGTATTTTTAATGGCAGGCGGTTTTGGTACACGTTTGCGACCATTAACGAATAGCTGTCCCAAACCATTATTAGAAATCGGCTCGAAGCCTATATTGGAGTTGATTATAGATAGTTTTATTGCTGAAGGCTTTCATCGTTTTTACATTTCTACCCATTATATGGCGGAGCGTTTTAGAGATTATTTTGGTGATGGCAGCCGTTGGGATGTTTCCATTCAATATATACATGAAGAAGAACCGCTGGGTACGGCTGGTGCGTTAGGCTTGTTGCCCCACGATGAGATCCGCGAGCCGTTCTTTATGATGAATGGTGATATCTTAACAAATGTCAGCTTTACCAATATGCTAGATTTTCACTTGAGTAATCAAGCCAATGCAACTCTTTGCGTACGGGAATATGAGCACCAAATACCGTTTGGTGTTATTAGCAGCCTACCCGGAAATGATAGTCAAGTGCTTGACATGGTGGAGAAGCCGAAACAAAAGGTACTGGTGAACGCAGGTATTTACCTGTTGGACCCTTCATTGTTAGCGAGTGTTCAGCGTGGACAGGTTATTGATATGCCGACACTGCTGCAACACAATATGGATGCCGGCAATTCCGTTCATATGTTTCCCATTCATGAGTATTGGTTAGATATTGGTAGAAAGGAAGATTTTCTTAAAGCACAATCAGTCGTGCTAAATATGTATGGTGAGCCAGACAATGTCTATTCTAGCGATTGTTCCAGCGCGCAGTGAAAGCAAGCGATTACCTAAAAAAAATATTATGCCGATATGCGGGAAACCGCTAATCCATTGGACACTGGAAACGGCCAGTTGGTGTGAACGCTTATCCCGTATTGTGATCAGTACTGACTCAACTGAGATAGCTCAAGTGTCAGTGGTTGCTCGAGCAGAAGCGCCGTTCATTAGGCCCTATCATCTAGCGACTGATACGGCCGCGACGAAGGATGTCGTTTTTCATGCGCTGAATTGGTATGAGGCACAGGGTGAGAGTTATGACTACATTATGTTGTTACAACCAACGTCACCATTACGCGAGAGTCACCATATCAATCGAGCCATTGACTTGATTGAAGCAACTGGCGCGGATTCGGTTGTATCGGTGTGCGAAATGGAACATAGTCCATTATGGTCAATGCAAATCGATGCACAAGGTTATCTCGATTTAGCTTCCAATGAAAAATATCTCAATATGCGCGGTCAAGATTTACCTAAACACTATCGTATTAATGGCGCTATCTATCTGACAAAAACGAGTGAATTTATACGGACTGGGCATTTTGCTATTACTGGCAGCTGTGTGCCTATGATGATGAACTACACCGAATCGATTGATGTAGATAGCTTGGAAGATATGCAAATGGCGGAATACTTTTTAAAGAAAAAGTTGTCCGCCATATCAGCCGATGTCGTTAGTCTTCGTTAACTAACTTATACGACTTATTTCGCATAGATGTTGATGTACTGCGTGGTAGGTACATTGACAAATTTAATATCGCCTGTTTGAAAGAGATCCCACCCCATGGTAGTAGCGTTATATAAACTGTAGTGGCTACCCTGATCTGACCAAGCAGATATAATAAATGAGCTATTTAAACGGTCTAAAATAAGTAACGTATAATCGCCACCAGATACAGCGCATTGATAGGTTTCATTCCAAGACCAAATAACATAAGTTGACATATCTTTTTGCGCACCCAACAGCCCGTCCGAAAAAAAGTTATGACAAGCATGCCCGGCTAATGCTTCAGGCGGAATTAGCAAATTATCTTCATCATTATCTCCCCATTGAATTCTGATCCCAGTTGTCAAATTTTCCAATATGGTTGCAAATGTTGGATAGTTAAGCACGCTATTTGATCCTGGCATGACAGTATTTGATTCAAGCCGGTTGATATCATAGACACTACCCACTAAGGTCCAACCCTCTTGGTTAAAATCCATATCACAATGGACCAGCAGGTTTTCTAAAATAACTTCCGTACCGCCGGTTGGTGAGGTTACTTCACTAGCTAAGGTAATAAAATAGGAACCTGATGGTGAGGTTGGCTCATTTTGTCTGATAGCATCACATGAGCCAAACTGGGCACCGCCGACAGAATTATCGCTATCAACAACTAAAATAAAATGCGCCATGATACCGAGGTGAGAGCCGGTAATTACATTACCAGACTGGTCAACATGGCTAAAAACGATATGGCTGTTATTGACTTCGTTGACCACGATATTATTACCTCCGCCATTGGGTCCCATAACCATGGTTACCGCAAATGACACATTGGTTGTATTAAGGCTGTGAGTTAACCTGAAGCGGCCTTCTGTTGTTTCCCCCAAATGCCAACCGGTGGGTAATATAGAGCTTGTTGGGTTGTCTAGATTGATGCGACCATTAAATAATTGACTTGTCGAACCACCAGTGGTGGTTTCACCTGGCTCACCTTGGGGGCCGGTCTCACCGCGAGGGCCTTGCGGACCTGGAATACCTTGTGGCCCGGCAATACCCTGAGGACCCGTTAGGCCTGTTAATCCTCTTTCACCACGTGGCCCTTGATCACCTTTAGCGCCGCTTTCGCCCTTTTCGCCTTGCGCACCTGGTTCACCTTGCGGACCCGGTATACCCTGGGGCCCAGGTAGACCTTGTTGTCCTTCGGCTCCGACGATATTCAGCTGTAGCTCCCAGCCGTAGGATGTCTTATGATAAATGTCTCCGTTAATCTTGTCTAAGTAAAGATCTCCTATGACACCAATAGGGTCGGCAGGTTGGCTGCTACCGACGTGCCAAAGTGTACCAAAGCCAGACTGTGAGTCGGTTGACTCCAGATACAAAAACGTAAAATGAGTTGTGGTCGTTTTAGCTGCCTGTTCTTCGTTGCCGAGGTCCGATACGCTAACCGCCAACTGATGTATGCCGGGAGCTAAGTTTTCTAACGGGCATCTAGCGTAAGAGTCTTCTATGGTGCAGTTGTCAATCGGAATATTGTCGAGTGATATAGCCACCGTTGAGCTGTCAATACCGGATAGATCATCGGAGTACTCTACCAATATATCGGTATGGTGGGAGTTTGGGTGAGAGTTAATATGGGAATTAAGATGAGAGTTAATCAGTAAATTACTTGCCGGTGAAACAACATTGATTTGCGGTGGTAAAAGATCAATGTCAGTATTCAGTGAAAGAATGAGGGAGGGCGATAGCTGGCTTTCTCTTGACCCTACTATCAGTGTGCCGGCATATTTTTCTCGGTATTTTTTGATTAACCAGCCGTAATTTATTTCCCCGCGCAAAAAATCTCTGACATCTCTAGTCACATCAAACTGTATGGCGCCGGCATTGGCATTTTTTACTTTTACTCCATCGCTACCCCTTTTATCAAATGACAGGTCATACCAATTAACTGTGTCTTCGTCCCAGTCCGTTGTGATGGAGTGAATAATTAGACGGCGAGATTTGTGGTGAGACCATCTACCGTCATTGACTAATACATTAAATTTTAGCTGTGCTGAAATAACATCATTAGGGTTAAGTTGTTGTATAGGTTCAAGATCGAACTTAACGGCAGCTCGAGTGATACCGTTATTGGATTTAATCGTTAATTTTGATAACTTACCTTCGGTTTTATCAGGCTCGTTATAAAATATAGTTGCATCATTTGATGGCGTGAGCACAATAATCTGTGCGGCCAGAGGGTAAGAGAAAAATAAGCTAATAACTAATACGCATTTAACTAATAGGCACTGCAGATATGTTTTTAGGACTGGCATGACGACACCTCACTGAGTCACAATATTACCTACAACAATTGCAAAAAATTATATGAAATCTAATATGTCAAGTATATGTTCGATTATATTGATTTAACCTATAGGAAATTGTTACTAGATTTATAGTACTTAAGGCCGAGAAAAATTATGATTTTTTTGCTTGCTGCGGTAAGAACTTAACGATGCTCAAGGCACTATGCGTACCAAAAAAATCACTTCTAAAGGCTTAATTATTTCTAGCAATGTGTTGCTAACTGCCAATGATGTTAAAAAACAAAAAAACCGTAAACAACGATGACGAAAATTGCCTTAAGATGCTACCGCTATATTGGATATGTAGAACACTGTGAATGATTTAACAAAAATACAAAAAATTTTTTTAACAACAGTTTTATTTAGCGATATGTGCGTTTTAGGCAACGGATATCAGCTTTCTTCTATGTTCTTATCAAACTGAAGGCGGGTTAAAAGTTGTCTTGACGAGTATTAGATCAGCCTTCATAGATGTTACACCATTGCTCTGTTTACTCATTTATTAGACTGATTAATAGTCATTAACGACTATTGTTAATCATTTTTGATATCGTGCAGCGCTTAACTATAATCAAATCATATTGAATAGCTTTGTGGTAAAGCTGGTTGTCGCGGGAGACGCTGTAATGGAGAATAGCGGTAATGATGGTGAAGCGTTAGATCAGCAGATGTTGCGACGATATCAGCGGAACATGCAGTTTTTAGCACAGTCCTACCCCGATTTACACCAATTTTTTTCACGCTATCAACCCGTCTGCAAGCTCTCGGTGCGTGCAAACGCGGGCGGGATTGATATTATCGACAACGGACAAGCGTTTTATGGTGTGGACGCTAGGCAATTTAGCTTAACGGAAGCTAACCGATTTCTTGACGCTGCTAA
>JANQMK010000320.1 GCA_028280085.1 Pseudomonadales bacterium | reverse complement strand
TATTTTCCATTCGCACGAGGTAGAACGTGTTATAAACTACGCTTACAGCAAGGGTAAGATTATAGTTGCCGCTGCTGGTAGCTCACTGCCATTGATTAGAGATTTAATTGGTATCGGCTTTCCCGCCAACTTGCCGACCACTATCAGTGCTACCGGCTTGCGGGATACAGCTAAAACGGGCGGTGAATTTCGATTGGGCGTGGTTTCACATGGCGGCATTAAAAATGACTTTGTTGTTGATGCAACACCGGCATCGTCGGAGGGTACTTCTTCGTTAACGGGTATGATAGCCTTACTTTGGTCCGTTAACCCGGCGTTAACGAGGGACGAAATTATGGATATATTAATCCGTTCATCAAATTTTTATCGGGAACGTGGGGCAAAGCACCCACTGTTTGGCTGGGGTAAAGTTGATATGCTGATAGCAACGGAACTAGCAATAGAAACGTTATAATGGCTGTTGTATCTAGTCGCTATTGTGTCCGTTGCCAAAGACTAAGACTGTTGCTGAAAACTAAAGTTATCTTAGAAAGTACTAGATCACTACTGTCTATAAAAGTAATCTCAGCGTTTTGCGTAATTGATCATGAATGATTTAATAACCCACTGAGAGCTCTTTAAACAACGATTATTTTATCATAGTAACATTTATGATAACCGAGGCTCTATACTGGCCAATAGCCTTGTGTTAAGTAGTATTCTGTCGCGATCAATGCTTCCATCGTTGAACTAAATGGGCCGATAGCAGGCTGGTCGTCTATTGCTGCAAACCAACCATTGATTGTTTCGTAGAGATTGCAGTAGCTTGGCTTTTTCATGGTGTTGTCCTTTATTTTGCAGATTATCTAGTTGTAGCCATTTACCGCTTGTCTGGCGTTGTTAATAGTAGATGGACATTGCCAGGGTTTTGAAAGGCTAGCGGCTCGGAAAAAAGGACACTCTTTGTTAGGTCAGGCGGTGCGATGTTATAGAAAGATCAAAAAAAGAACAAACGACTTTTGGTTGAGATATTATTGTAAGCTGTATTGGTAGAAAACATGATAACTTGGGTACAAATATGCCATGGCTGGCTAATACCTTTTAACATATTTGGTGTCGATATCCGCAGCTCATCAACTCCTTATATCGCAGTGAGTGTCATTCGTGGTATGTTTTACGATTGGCATGAAATTTTAGTACTAGAGTGGTAAACGATATTAGAATTTGGAAATACTTATATGAGATGGATATTGCTGATATTAATGGGCGTTGTTAGCAGTGTTTTCGCCTCGGTTGACCTTGTCAAAGTAGATAAATCGGAAAGAAAAATGTATTTGCTTGAAAACGACAAGGTTATCAAGGAATATCACGTGGCTTTTGGTGCTAACCCAAAAGGACATAAACAACAAGAGGGTGATGAAAAAACACCTGAAGGAATATATACACTTGATTACACAAAAGAAGATTCGTCTTTTTATAGAGCGATGCATATTAGTTATCCTAATCAGGCAGATGTAGAACGTGCTAAAGAGCTTGGTGTATCAGCAGGGGGATTCATCATGATACATGGCCAGCGTAATGGCCTGAGTTGGCTTGCTCCAATTATGCAACAGTTTAACTGGACTAATGGATGTATTGCGCTGACGAATTCAGAAATGGATGAATTTATGGCGTTAGTAAAAGTTGGTACAACAATTCAGATTGAATGGTAGGGTCAGCGCGCATTAGCAGCAAATGACTTGTGACGGGACGCCCGTGAAAACAGGCGCGTTGGCTACTTAGGTTGTCTGGTTACTTGGGTTGTCTGGTTACTTGGGCTATCTTACGTGGGCTATCTAGTTACTTGGGATGTTTGAGTGACTTGGTTCTTGGGCCAAGAGCCTTATTGGTATTTTACACTGCAGCCATAAGGCTGAGTAACGTTATAAGATAAATTGGTTTTTTGATTCAAGATTTCAGGTACAACAACGTCAACGTAATTAGTTGCATTTTTAATATCTTCGCGATCTGCGCTTGGGATGCTGTCTATACCCCCCATATATCGCAGCGTGCCATTGGCATCGATGACGTACATATGGGGTGTGGTACGTGCATCATATGAGCGGCCAACATTGCCTTCGGGATCAAATAGTACATGGGTAGGGAAGGCATTGCGTATTGTGGTAAGTTCTTCTGCTGTTGCCCCATCGATATAGCCTTGTTTGCCTTCTGCTGAAGAGATGATGGACAGCCATATCACACCTTGGTCGGTAAATTTTTTTTGTAGCATTTGCATATTGTTGGAACGGTAGTGTTTCTTAACATAAGGGCATTGATGATTAGTCCATTCTAGGACGACAGTCTTACCTTTAAAGTCTGACAGAGAAATTAACTCTCCTTTAGCATTAGGAAGATTAAAGTGTGGAGCATTTGCGCCAATAGTGGGTTTTGCCTGAGAGGATGACATGTAGGTTAGTAGGGTAAACACTATCGCCATTATGGTCATAACTTTTCTCATATTTGACTCCTGTCTGCGAGTTAAGTTGACGGTGAGACATTAGTTTTGCTTGATGAGCTTCTTGCTATTGGCGATTAGCAGATAACTGCCAGCCGCGCTTGGCTTGATCTACTAAAATAAAATCGACCTCGTTTATCTTAGCGTTAAAATATACATGTTTTGTTGCACCAATAGTGACTACATTGTGTTTCCATTGTATGTCGATGGGTTGGGCATATTCAACAATGTTAGCGGTAATAGGAAAAAACGTTAATGTTGTTGATTGCGAAAATAACGGCTTGTTAGCGTAAGCCTTTAAGGTTATCGCATTATCCGTTAATTGCCAATGTGCATCCAGTGTTGCCACTGGTACAGGCAAGGTCTTGTCTGTTTGCTCAAATATGGTTGTATCCCCGTTTGGAATAGGCTTATCTGTTGATATCGTTAATGCGACGGTGAAAGTATGCCAACCTGGAATGCAACTTTCTTTACACACTAACCAGCTTGCTTTTCCTTTTAGCATGAGTTGTTGCTGCTGAATATCAGGGGGGAGGGTCACTGGCAGCATCAATAGTACGGCGTCATGATAACCATAATTGACGAGATGGCCTATCTTAATTTGTTTAGGTATAGGCCATTGAAACTCTCCGATGGTCACTCCCTGCGGTATGTCTAGCCACTTAATTATTGGCGCATTACCGGAATCACCGGGATTTTGCCAGTAAACATGCCAACCCGGTGCTGGTTTTAACAATAATCCGATGCGCTGACTGTGTCCGGGCTGATGGCTGTTAAATTCTTGTAAAATAACAACGGCAATATGTGCTAGTTGGCTGGGCTTGTCGTTGGGTAATGCCAAAATCTTTGTTGCCCATAGAGGCAGAATGAGCCACATCGCTAGTAGCAGTATCGGCGAGGCACGTTGTGATCGTCTCCCTGCTATCGACTGATGTTTGTGCTGCGTAAGATATAAAGGCATAGTATGCATCCGGTTTTAAGTTAGCTTGCATTAACTTGGCTGTGTCAACATATGTTATAAACGATTTATCGGTAAAGCTACTTAAACAGTTTCAGTAAAACCCATATCTTCAAAAATAGCGTAAAGAGCAGGAACGATAAAGAGTACGAGCAATGTAGAAGTCATTAGGCCAAAAGTGATACTGGTGACCAAAGGAATTAAAACCTGAGCTTGCAGGCTTGTTTCGGACAATAAGGGCAACATACCCGAAATTGTCGTGATTGAAGTGAGGAATATGGCACGAAAACGATCACGCGTTGCTTGACTTGCGGCAGCATGAACAGTCATACCTTCTCGGCTGCGCAACTTTACAAATTCTACTAATAAAATTGAATCGTTGACAACAATACCTGCCAGAGAGACGAAGCCCATCAGACTGGGCATGGTCAGATCCAATCCCATCAATAGATGGCCCCATATCACACCAATAAGGGCTAGGGGGATGTTGATCATAACGATAATCGGTTCTAGGTAATTTTTAAATTGTAAACTTAATAACAAAAAGATACCGAGAGCACCTAAGACAAACGAAGTTTGCAAGGAGTCGCTAGTGACTTTACTGTTTTTTGACTCACCTTCTATCGATACCTGAATGTTTGGATATTGGGTGTTTAATGTTGGCAGAAAACGTGTTTTTAGATCTTGCAATACGTCTGCTGTATTGGCAACTTCGGGATCAACATCGCCGTATAGCGTAACAGTGCGCGAACCGTCAACGCGATTAATTCTGGCAAAAGAGCGAGCCGGCGTTATATCGGCGATGGAGGATAATGGCACTACTTGTTTCGTCTGCGGATGAATTATTGGCATATAATCAAAATCACCTAAACTGTCTCTCGATGAAGGATCTAGCTTAACCTGAATTTCATAACTTTCTCCCGCCAGCTGTACTTCATCTACCTTGGTTCCCTGATAGGAGCCACGCAACTGATTAGCAATATTGCGAGCATCTATACCACTGGCAAGCACACCTTCTTGCATAGTGATATGAAACTGGGGTTTACCAGGCCGGATATCGTTAATAACATCAACCACACCAGGGTAACCAATTATCCAATTTTCCAGTTGCCGTGTTGCTGTCGCCAGTGTATCTACATCGGAGCCACTCAAGCGAATTTGAATGGCTCTACCCGCAGGGCCAATACTGGGCTCCTTGTACTGAATTGCGATAACGTCGGAGATATGGCCGACGTTTTGGCGCCATAAACGGGTAAAGGCATCTAGAGTTGTATTGCGTTCTTCTGCAGATAGTAAATCGACGCTAATTGTCGCCAAGTGAGGTCCCGTTTCGAATGCGTCATTATTTTTACTGTAAGATATATTAGTATGTTTGACTAAATCTGATACCTCGTTAACACTCAATGTGTCGCTTGTCGTCTTTAACCCTGTCACTACCTGGCTTACTACTTCTTCTGTCCGTTCCAGGGGGGTGCCCTGCGGGAGTAGGATTCTAGCTTCTAGCAAGTCACCATCTAAATCGGGAAATGCCTTAAACTTGAGTATGCCTGAAGTGAGCATGCTTATAGAAAAAAACAGTAATGCCATCGTACCGCCTAGCGTTGCATAGCGGTACTTGACCGCGGTATCTGCCAATAGGCCGGCTTTTTCTTGGGCCGTGCTAAACCAGCTGTTGAAGCCCTGTCGGAACCTGCTATTAGCGCGTTGGCTGGTATGTTCCAGTGAATGCTTTAGATGATGCGGTAAAATAAGGAACGCCTCAAATAGACTAACAAGTAACACTGCCATTAAGACGATGGGTAATGGCTTTAATACCTGTCCCAAGTCGCCCTTGAGCATGGTCAGTCCACCAAAAATGAGTAGTGTCGTTACGAAGGAAGAAAATACGCCACGTGCAACTAGTTTGGTGCCATCAATGGCGGCATCTAGTGGTGACTTGCCTTTTTTGTACTCAGCGGCAATACTTTCGGAAATCACAATTGCGTCGTCCATCAAGATGCCGATGGCAATGAGTAAGGCGACCATCGTGATCATGTTAATCGACATGCCTAGCAGCGTCATGGCAAAGAAACCGCCTAGAAATGATATGGGTAGTCCCATGGCAACCCAGAATGTATAACGCCAAGTGAAAAATAGAAATAACGCGAGGGTCACTAAAATAAGGCCCTGCCAGCTATTTTTTGTGAGTAGTGTTAGGCGATCGTTTATAATGGAAGCGGCATCTTGGGTGAGTACCAGCTCCACTCCCTTGGGTAACTGTACATTTTCTTGTTCGACGAATGCTTTGACAGCGGCTAAGACGTTTAGGCTATCGTCAATTTTGTTTTTGCTGATTTTAAGCAAAGCAGCAGGTCGGCCATCAAATTCAATGCGGTCTTCCGTCAATTCAAAGGTATCGTTAATAGTAGCGATGTCACCTAAGCGTAATTCCGAACCACGATCACCGTGAATAATGATAAGATCTGCTAGCTCTTCGGGGGTACGCCGTTGATCAGTGAAACGAATTTGATGATCGCGGTATTGTGTGGTGACATTGCCTGCTGGTAAATCAATGGCTTGGTTGCTCACCCTGTTGGCTATATCGGTGATACTAAGGCCGTATTGACGTAGATTGGCGTCTGATACTTCAATCAATAATTGGTGTTGGGAAAAACCTTCGATATTAACAATCGGTATATTGGGGTCTTGTAGCAAGCGACGCTTATAATTTTCGGCTAGCATCTTAAGTTTATTCAGAGGAATATCAGCGATAACGGCGATGCTGATGACGTGGGCGGTTCTACCTAGTTCTTTTACAATTGGCGTTTCCGTATCGTCAGGGAATTCGCTAATACCCTCTACAGCTGACTTTATATCATCGATAAACTGGGGCATATCGCCAGACTCAATCATTTTGAGTACCATGGTGCCCATGTTATCTTTGGACTCACAGCGTCTTTCGTCAATGAAACTGATACCGTCGGTAGCATCTTCAAGTAATTCACAGATACTTTCTTCCACTTCTATTGCGCTCGCACCAGGGTAGGCAACAGATACTTTAACTTCGAACTGCTCTATTTCTGGAAAAGTTTCTTTTTTTAATGTTGGTAAGGACACAATGCCTAGGACGACAAATATCATCATCAAAATATTAGCGGCGGTGGGGTGGCTGGCGAAAAATCGAATCATTTCAGTTTCTCATCGCCGTTCGCCAAGGCGTTGATTCGCTGTTGCATGGCCTGGTCTAGTGAAGCTGAAATACTCATACCGTTGACGGCGGGGATTAAGTCATTGAGAATAACCTGCTCGCCAGCAGTGATGCCGTTGCTGATAACAGCCAAATCTCCTTGCAGAAATTTTATTTTTATATCGCGAATTTCCAATGTATTGTCAGTTGTGGCGATATAGACTTTATTTTGGTGAATGGCATGACGTGGAATAGTGAGGTGTGGCCTGGCTTGGGCAATAAATTCGACTTCGGTGTACATGCCTTGGATAAGAGGTGGCCTTCTACCTGGAATCGCCTTTTCATAGGGGTTGTCAATAGCAACAATGAAAGAAATAGTGCGGCTAGTTGGGTCCAATATTTCGCCGATGCGAATGGGCCTACCTTGCCAGGGTTTGATATTCAAATTGCTAACTAGTCTGACGGTAACATCAATGTTCATTTGCTGCAGCAGGTTATTGCTAAGCACTGGATGCAGGGACGGTATTGTTGTCTGATGGGTTGAGGATAGTTCGCTGGGAGTTTGTGTAGTTAGTGAGTTTAGTGCTGGCTCGTTGAAAAACAGTGGGCGCACATGGCTGATGGGCAATTCTGCGCTGATTTCGACACTAGCGACATCACTGGCGTTAAACAATCTGTTATTTGATGCAACGAATTCGTCTTGTTCAACAAGAACTTCGCCGATCCGTCCAGTAAATGGCATAGTGATTTTAGTACGTGCTAGGTTTTTCTCTTGTTCTTTGAGTTGAGCGCGTGCGCGGTTGATCTGAGCTTGAATAACTTTTTCTCTAGTTGGCAGCAGCGATATTTTACTTTGTAGATCTTGAACATTTTGTCTTAAACTCAATACTTTTTGTTCTTCTGTATCGACCGTTGACTTGGCTAGCGATCCTTTGCTGTTGAGTTTCTTCTTACGTTTTAACTCATTTTCACCAATGGTTAGATTGCGTTTAGCGATAGCGAGGGATATATCTAACTGTTTTTTTTCAATGCGCAGCTCCTCTAGATCAGCTTTGTTAATGATCAGCTCAGCTTCTGCTTTAGCCAGTGCTAGCCTATAGTTAGTTGGATCAATTTTAACTGCGATCTCTCCTTGCCTTAACGTGCTGCCGCGGGTGAGGTTAGGGTGAAGATAAATGACTTTGCCGCTTACCTCTGCGTTAGCTTGTAAAAAAGTTGCCGGCTCTACACTACCGTAGCCAACTGCTCTTGCCCGAAAAGGAATGACTTGTGCTTCAATCGTGTCGACGATCTTAGGGGCGATTTTTTTGTCATTATGAGGGATGGGGGGTTCGGCTTTGGTAATAATGATGGCGACGGCTAGCCCTATAATGGCCAGCGCGGGCAAGCTGAGTCGACTGCTGAGTAGTTTGGTAACCACAGTGCCTCCTAGGCTATGTTGTATAGACTATGTTGAAATGACTGCCTTGAACATAGCGTCTGGGATTATATACCGTTAATTGTCATGATGTGTAAATCGAATTTGCCATTAGTATGTTGCCTAGTTTGGTATGTTGCTAAATCAAGCGACTGCGTCAAGATGCCTTGCATGAGGGTTGATCATGATAAAAGACGATGGGCGCATTTACCGGTCTGTCTGCGATATGGGTGGTGGAGTCTGCATAGACTTAATCCTTAGTGTCTTTAGTGAGAATTGAAAAGCTATAAAATACCTAAGATGGTGTATTTGCTTGGCATATATACAGAAGAAGGATTTAGAGCTATCTGTAACATGCGTATTGTTTAGCGGTCTTAATCATTCAAACTTCAATTTGTGCGGGCCTTTGTTTGCCGTTAGCATCTTGCTGAATACTTTCTTAGTGAGCACGATAGTTAATGATAAGTACTTATATTTTATTGTAACGTGTGTGTCTCAGTTTTGATCAAATGGTCTGTAAGCCGGATAAAAGTACTGGATTTGAGTAAGTTAAGGACTTAACCACAGAACCTCATCGCTATTGTTGTGCAGGGTTTGTCTTTATTGTAATATGCCTGCTTATTAATCAGTTTGGTTAATGGTTTAAGGTAGTTAAAAGGCAGTTGTAGTTAAAAAACAGTTAATGATAGTTAGTAATAGTTAACAACGTTAAGCTACACATCGATATGATAATTACTGTGGTGAACTAATTGCGATTAACAACGTAAATTAAATACGTAGCGTAGATAACAATAGAGCTAAGCCGTACTTCACTTTATAAGGTACCTGTTATGAAAGCGATATCACTCATGTTGAAGCTTGCAGTAATTATGTCTGTAACGGTGCTCGCTGGTTGTACGGTTAATAAAGTTGCTCCTTGGGAGCGTGGTAATTTGGCAAAGCAGGTGATGGTTCGTGGTGGCTCGCAACACATGGGGCTAGAGCAGCATTTTTATGCGTCAAAAGAGACGACATCAGGTGGCTATAGCGTAGGTGCGGGTGGTTGTGGCTGTAACTAAAAAAAACGCTGACCGTCTATCTGCTTTTGCTACAGCTGCTTTGGCTTTGCCAGGTGTCTCAGCTTTGGCCGCCGACCCAGGCTATCGGTCGGATGATCACGTGGTTAGTTATAACAGAGGCGATTACCGAGAGTCTGGCGATCGCATGACAATTAATACCGATCAGGTAACGATTACCTTTCCGATAGGTGAAAAGTTTGAAGGCTCGTTAAATGCCATAAAAGATGTAACTAGTGGTGCATCTCCGGTTGTCAATTTATTAAATGCTGATGGTTCGGCGGAGCAAGTGCTGCAATCAGGCGCATCGATTAGAGATGAGAGAAAAGTCTATGATGTAGGATTGGGGTATTATGATGACGATTGGTATTTAGGTTATTCGATGGGGCGGTCTAGAGAGGACGACTATGAATCTGACTACCTTAGCCTAGATTATCGCGAAAATTTTAATGATAAACACACGACGTTGTTTCTAGGAATTTCTTATAGCACGGACGAAGTGTGGAATACCTTTGACCCTACATCGTTATTGGATGAACCTACCGTTGTTGAAGAACGTCGTAAGCGGGAATTGATGGTCGGCGTAGGGCAAGTGCTTGATCGCAATACGGTGGTGCAATTTAATTTAACATTTGCCCACTATTTTGGTTCTTTATCAGACCCCTATAAAAAGGTGCATGTTGTTGAAGAAGCCGGTATTAATGAGTTTGGCAATTTCGATGTCGCTAGAGCCCTCAATACCCTGATTGATAATGGTTTTATCAGTCTTTTAAATGATACGGGTGTGTCATTCTTACTCAATAACGCTGGACCCGTTACAATACCTGAGATTGCCAATGAACTGTTTGGTTTAGTAAAAGACTCTCGTCCAAGGGAACGGGACCAGTGGATAGCATTATTTCGTGCCAGTCACTTTATTGAAAGTAATAACTCAGCGCTACACTTTGATTACCGATATATCAATGATGAATGGGGGGCAAACTCTCATACCGTCGATATTAAATGGAATAAAGACGTAGGCAATGAATGGATTGTTGCACCGAGTATACGTTACTACAGTCAGAGCAGTGCTTCTTTTTATGATATCTATTTTGAGTCGATACCGGCTGATGGTTACCTGACGAGTGACTACCGTTTGGCGGCGTTTGGCGCAATTTCGGCGAAACTTGAAGTCGTTAAACTGCTATATGATTCGGTATCTATCCGTGCAAACTTTGAGTTGTATACTCGCCAGCACAGTTTCGCGTTTGATGGCGCAGGCAACGGCGATGGCCTGGATGATTTCCGCGCCAAACTATTCAGTCTCACTATAGATGGTTCCTTCTAGAGAATCTAATATTGGCCAATGCGTTTAACATTAAATAACTTTGATTTTAAAGCTATGGGATCGCCCTGTAGCATCAGAGTATTTGCCGCTAACGCTCAGGTTGCGGTAGATGCTATTGCTGCGGCTGTCACTGAAATTAATCGTCTCGAAATCAAATTCTCGCGCTACAAAGATAATAATTTGATGTATCAAGTTAACGCCGCTGCTGCAAGTGGCGGCAGTATTGCCGTAGATGAAGAGTTTATATCGTTGTTTGAGTTTGCCCAAGTGTGTTACGAGCAGAGTGATGGCCTATTTGACATTACTTCAGGGACGTTGCGTAAGATATGGAACTTCGATAAACAAAATATACCCTCGGCT